>JBFHXN010000247.1:0-4617 GCA_041598955.1 Desulfuromonadales bacterium
ACGTAGAAGAAGCCGATGGCGGCGATGGCGACGATGGTCGACTTGCGGGCCGCCGCCTGGCTGGGCACCGTGTAGTAGCGGATCAGGATGTGGGGCAGGGCCGCGGTGCCGCAGAACAGGGCGAGCATCAGGGAGATGAAGTTGAACTTGTCGATCGGCTTGGCGTTGTCGACCTTGAACTTCAGACCTGGGCGCAGCACCAGGTTGCCGGGGGTCGGCTTCTGGTAGAAGATCTCGAACTTGTTGTCGCCGTCGAGGACCACCTTCTTGCCCCAGAGGACGATGGTGCTGTTCTTGAGGGTGGAGAGGTAGGCCATCGGTCCGAGAGCGCCGGTCTGGGTGACGGTCTCCCCCTTGTAGTTGATTTCCTTCATGTGGCCGACGGGGAAGAACTTCCCTTCCTCGGCGGGAGCGCCGTTGTAAAGAGCGGTTCCATCGGGAAGGTGAGTGACGTGGAGAGTCTCCTCGAGGGTGTAGCCCCCCGCGGCCGCCTGCTCCAGGTGCCAGATGGTGTTGGCCCCGTCCTTGGTCAGCTTGACGAAGCCCGCTTTGCCGAGGGAGGACTCCAGCCAGCCGGCTCCTGCCTCGACGCCGTAGGAGGCATCGGAGAGCTGCAGGGATCCGTCTGCTGCGACGGTGGCCTGCAGGGTCTGGAAGTCATGGTAGGTCTTGCCGCCGAAGGAGGCGGGCTTGGTATCCAGGCCGCGGAAGAGGACGGCGCCGACCACGACGGCGGAGAGGATCAGGAGCAGGGCCCCCTTGAAGAACTGAACGTAGGTGGTGGAGGCCATCCCGGCGGAGGCGACGATGATGGTCACCACCACGCCGACGATGCAGACCCCGACCCAGTGGGGCAGGCCGAGCAGCGGGGTGACGAGCACGCCGGCGCCGACCATCTGGGGGATCAGGTAGAAGACCGAGACCACCAGGGTGCTGATGGCGGCGGTGAGCTGGATCCCCTTGGAGTTGAACTTGGAGTCGAGGGCGTCGGTGAAGGTGTACTTTCCGAGGCGCTTCATCGGCTCGGCGACCAGGAAGAGCGCCACCATCCAGCCGGCCAGGTAGCCGATGGCGTACATCCAGCCGTCGTAGCCTGCGGTGGCGATCATGCCGGCGATGCCGAGGAAGGAGGCCGCCGAGAGATAGTCACCGGCGAAGGCGATGCCGTTGGTGAACCAGTGGATGTTGCCGCCGGCGGCGTAGTAACCGGAGGCCGACGTGGTGCGGCGGGCCATGTAGAAGGACAGGAAGAGCACGAAGAGGACAAAGCCGATGAAGAGGCCGATGGCCAGGGGCGACTGAGAATATACCATGATCCCCTCCTTACTTGTTCAGCCGCTTTTCAGCGGCTGTACAGAGGTGGTTGTAGACGACTGCGAGGACCAGGGCGAAGATCAGAAGACCGAAGCCGTAGGTGACGGCCAGGGTCTGGCCGAGAACCGTCTCCTCCATCAGCGAAGGCTTGAGGGCGTTGATCGCCACGAAGCCGAAATAGACCAGGGTGTAGACGACGAACATGCTGATGCCGATTTTGGATTTGTAGCTGGACGCGTTGTCCTTGCCCAGCTTTACTGCGGGTCCGTGTGCCATTACTCTTTTCTCCTTTTCTCTCCGTAGATGGATTGGCCTGACATTGCAAAGGGTGGCCATAAAGACAACCGGGCTTCCCCGGCGGTACCGGGCTGCTCCTGGCGGAGTCCCGGCAGTGGTGAATTCTGTTTTGCTCTTTCTCCTTTCCTTCCGGGCTGCCGTACCCTGAGGGTTTGGGGTGCGGACGGCCTTGTCACGATTTCGGGCGACCTTCCAGGGGAGGGCCGCGATGGTAAAAATTACTAAAAAGTGAGGGTAAAAAATCCACGATATAATACGTCGTTTTAAAATTATGTCAACAGAAAAGTCCCCCGATCCTTCAAGGTCGGGGTGTTAGGAGGGTTTATGTTGCAGAATTCTGAATGAATCCGGCATGTTAACATGAAGAGTAGACATTATTTAGAATGTTGTTTCACTTAAACGGGATTCCTTTCCCGATCTGGTAGAAAGGCCTCCGGTGCGACCCGGCGCCCTTTTCCCTTGGAGCGGTTTTCCCACCGTGCTATTTTTTCGCCCATGCGACTCGAGGAGGTTCTCAATCTGGTGGCGGCCGAGAGGGGAGAGGTGTTTCTCGCCAACGACCCCCTGCAGTTCCCCCGCCGCTTCCATGCCCCTGCCGACCGGGAGGTGGCGGCTTTTTTCAGCGCCGCCCTGGCCTATGGCCGGGTCGCCTCGATTCTGCGCAGCCTCGAGGATCTCTTCCGCCGCATCGGGCCTCGTCCCGCTGACTTCGTCGGCAACTTCGATCCTCGTCGCGACGGGGTTCGTCTTGAGGGGTTCCGGCATCGTTTCAACGACGGAGACGACCTCGTCCTGCTCTGTTTTTTGCTCCGCAGGATGCTCGAAGAGGGGGGGAGCCTCGAGGGGTATTTCTCTGCCGGCGATGACTCCGGAGGGGAGGATGTGGGGCCGGCTCTGGCCTCCTTCACCCGCCGAGCCCTCGCCATCGATGTGAGCCCCCTTCTGGGGCGCCCCTCCATTCCCCCCGGCGCCGGGGTTCGCTACTTCTTCCCCAGCCCCTCCGGCGGGAGCGCCTGCAAACGGCTCTGCATGTTTCTGCGGTGGGTGGCCCGTCCCGACGACGGCATCGACCTGGGTCTCTGGACGCTCTCTGCGGCGCGCCTCGTCATCCCCCTCGATACCCATACGGCCCGGATCGCCCGTCTGCTTGGCCTCTCCGGCAGGCGCAGCGCCGACTGGAAGATGGCCCTGGAGGTCACCTCGGCCCTGCGCCGCCTCGACCCGGCCGACCCGGTGCGCTTCGACTTTCCCCTGGCGCATCTGGGGATCAGCGAGGGGTGCACGGGAAAAAAAGGGGAATGGTGCATCCCCTGCCCGGTGTCGGGGCTCTGCGCGGTGAGGGTCGGACGAAAGAGATGACGTTTCGGTGGACGGAGGGTGCTTTGTGGCGGGGGGTCAGAGGGGGATGCGGCGTTTCTTGGCAAAGGCGCGGATGACGATCTCAGCCTGGTGAACCCGGGAGAGCTTCATGTTGCGCATCTTCAGGGCCATCACATCCTCCAGGGGGATCTGCTCTCCCCGAAGCTCCCGGCCCACGACTGCCAGGCTGTTCATGATGATCTTGAAGTCGGCGGGGACGTACTGCTTGAGCATGGGAGGGGTGATCATCTGGTAGCCCTCGGCGATGTCCTGGGCCATTTTTTTCGGGTTGCCGGCGATGGGCATGGGATGAGTTCCTGGGAAAAGGGCTCGACGCAAAGGCGCAAAGGGAAGAATAAAGTCGCGAAGGGGGAAGGGATGCCTGTCTACAAGGTTGTCGAAACCAGCACCGTCACAGACGAGGCGCTGGAGAAGATACTCAACGAATGGACCTCCCGGGGGTGGCGTTTCGAGCAGATCCAGTTCGCCATGAGCGAGGCGAGCCGTCGCCCCGCCATGGCATTTGTCCTGTTCACCCGGGAAAAGGAGTGATCCTTCTACCTCGCATCACCCCTCCCAGTCCTCAATATCCCTGTAGACCACCGTTTTTCTCGGGTCGGAGGAGGGGGTGGCGCCGCACTCCTCGCAGAAAGGCTCCCCCTTTTCTTCCTCCCCTGCCACCTCTTCGTAATTGAGTTCCTCGGGTTTCCCGGTGCAGGTGCAGTACCATTTGCGGAAAATGCTCATGGAACCTCCTTGCGGTCAGAGGAAAGGGTTCGGGGGACCGCTTCGGGCGGACCGCCGACTGAGACCACTCCCAGTATAGCACCCTGTCGCCCGGTGACCGACCCCAGTCAGTAGGTGAGGCCGGCCTTTTTGCGTACCTTGCGCATGGTTTTGTTGGCCGTGTAGCGGGCCTTCTCCGCGCCACGGGCGAGGATGGCCCGGATTCCCTCCGGATCGGCAAGGAGCTCCTTTCGCCGCTCGGCGTAGGGGGCGAAAAAGTCACGCACCGCCACGAAGAGTTCCTGCTTGACCTCCCCGTAGCCCAGCCCTCCCGCCAGATAGCGCTGCCGCAGCGCCTTCTCCTCGGTTTTGCTCAAAAAGAGCCGGTAGATCTGAAAGACGTTGCACTTGTCCGGGTCCTTGGGGTCCTCCACGGGGGTGGGGTCGGTGACGATGCGCATCACCTGCTTTCGCAGGGCGTTCTCCTCCAGGAAGAGGTCGATGGTGTTGCCGTAGCTCTTGCTCATCTTCTGCCCGTCGAGGCCGGGTACGGTAGCCACCTCGTCGTCGATCTCCGGCTCGGGGACGACGAAGAGCTCGCCGTAGGCGTTGTTGGCCTTGATGGCGATGTCCCGGGCGACCTCCAGGTGCTGTTTCTGGTCCTTGCCGACGGGGACCTTCTCGCTCTGGAACATCAAAATGTCGGCGGCCATCAGCACCGGGTAGGCGAAGAGGGCGTGGTTGGGAGCGATCCCCCGGGCGACCTTGTCCTTGTAGCTGTGGCAGCGCTCCAGCAGCCCCATGGGGGTGAAGGTGGAGAGGAACCAGGTGAGCTCCTGCACCTCGGGCAGGTCCGACTGGACCCAGAAGGTGCTCCTCTCCGGGTCCATCCCCAGGGCGAGGAAGTTGGCCGCCGCCTCG
>JBFHXN010000248.1:0-4600 GCA_041598955.1 Desulfuromonadales bacterium
CAACTTTAACCTGATGCCGGGACAGGCACCCTTCGGGAGCCCGTCCCTAGGGTCGACCGACGATCCTGACTTCCGGCTCCAGAACGACCCCCGTTTTCGCCTCCACCTTCCTGCGGACCCCTTCCATGAGGGAGAGGATGTCCTCCGCCGTCGCCCCGCCGGCGTTGACGATGAAGTTGGCGTGTTTCTCCGAAACCCGGGCTCCCCCCACAGAGGCTCCCCGGAGCCCGACCTGGTCGATCAGGCGCCAGGCCTGCTCCCCCGGAGGGTTTTTGAATACCGAACCGGCATTGGGCAGTCCCACCCCCTGGGCTTCGCGGCGACGAAGGAGTTTGGCCCGGATCTCCTCCTGAAGCCTTGCGGGGTCTGCCGGGGTCAATCTCAGCTTCGCCTCGACCACCACCCGCTCTCCGATGGCCGACCTGCGGTACCCGAACCCCAGCCGGGCGGCCGGCCATATTTCCTCTCCGGCGGGGCCTGCCAGGGTCGCTTCGGAGACCACGTCGGCCATCTCCTGGCCGCAGGCCCCGGCGTTCATCCAGAGCCCCCCGCCGACGGTTCCTGGGATGCCGGCCAGCCCTTCGAGTCCCGCAAGACCCCTCTCGGCGCAGGCCCGGATGAGGGCCATCAGGGGGAGTCCCCCTTCGGCCGTCACCTCTGCGCCGGGACCGAAGTCGAGCCGACGCAGTTTCCCCAGGTGAATGACCGCCCCTTCGATGCCGCCGTCGCGCACCAGCAGGTTGCTGCCGGCGCCAATGACCATCCAGGGGGCCCCTTCAGCGCCGAGCAGTGCGAGGGCCGCGCCGAGGTCGGCCCGGTCGGCCGGAACGACGAACAGATCGGCCTCCCCCCCCACCCGCCAGGTGGTATGGAGGGAGAGGGGCTCCTGACGGCGGATCTCGCCGCGCAGCCCCTGCCGCAACTTTTCAAAGAGCGTCACTGCCACCGCGCCCCTTTTCCTCCAGGCGCCGGGCGAAGGCCTCTCCAACCTGCCAGATGTTCCCCGCCCCCAGAGTGATGACCAGATCCCCCTCCCGCACGACCCGGTGGAGGTGGTCGACGATGGCGCCGGGCTCTTTCACGAAATGGGCGTCCTTGTGGCCGTGCCCGCTCACCCCCCGGGCCAGCGCCTCGGCGTCCACCCCGGGGATGGGGTCTTCCCCCGCCGCGTAGACGTCGGTGACCACCAGGTGGTCCGCCTGGTAGAAGGCGGTCAGGAAATCCTGGAACAGGGCCTGGGTGCGGCTGTAACGGTGGGGCTGGAAGACCGCGACCACCCTGCGGTTCCATCCCGATTTGGCGGCGGCCAGGGTCGCCTTGATCTCGGCAGGGTGATGGCCGTAATCATCGACCACCATCACCCCCTCCCCCTCATACTTGACCTGGAAGCGCCTCTGCACGCCGCCGAAGTCGTGGAACCCCTCGGCGATGGCGGGGAAGGGGAGTTCCAGTTCCGTAGCCACCGCCAGGGCGGCCAATGCGTTCAGCACGTTGTGGCGGCCCGGCATGTTGAAGGATATCCGCCCCAGCTGAGCTCCCCGGTAGTCGGCGGTGAAGGAGGTGCGCCCCTCGCGGTGCTCGATCTCCGAGGCCCTGAAATCGGCCTGGCTGGAGAGCCCGTAGGTGAGGAATCTCTTCTTCACCCGGGGGATGATCTCCTGGATGTTCGGATCGTCCAGGCAGAGGACCGCCAGGCCGTAGAAGGGGACCTTGTTGATGAAGTCGACGAAGGTCTCCTTGATCTGCTCCAAATCCCGGTAGTAGTCGAGGTGGTCTTCGTCGATATTGGTCACCACGGCGATGGTGGGCGAGAGCTTCAGGAAGGAGCCGTCCGACTCGTCCGCCTCGGCGACCAGGAACTTCCCCTGCCCCAGCTTGGCGTTGGAGCCCAGGATGTCGAGCCGGCCGCCGATGACCGCCGTGGGATCGATGCCGCCGTGGTAGAGGACCGTGGCCACCATGCTGGTGGTCGTCGTCTTGCCGTGGGTTCCGGCCACGGCGATGCCGTATTTCATCCGCATGAGCTCCGCGAGCATCTCGGCCCGGGGGATGACCGGGATCAGCCTGCGGTGGGCCTCGGCCACCTCGGGATTGGTGGAGCGCACGGCGGTGGAGACCACCACCACGTCGGCCCCCTCGATGTTCTCGGCCCGGTGGCCGTAGGCGAGCTCTCCCCCGAGGTCGGCCAGACGTCGGGTGATCTCGCTCTCCTTGAGATCGGAGCCGGAGACCTGATAGCCGAGGTTGAGAAGCACCTCGGCGATGCCGCTCATGCCGATGCCGCCGATTCCGACGAAATGTATTTTTCGGATTTTACCGTACATGTCTTCAGTCCTCTTTCTTCCGTCCCGGCTCCGGCCTCAGGCCACGCCGGAGATGGCGCGGCACTCGCGCAGAATCAGGTCGGCCGCCCCGCGCCTTCCCAGGGAGCGGGCCGCCCTCGCCATGGAGAGGAGCAGGTCCCGGTCGAGGAGCAGATCCCCGACCAGGGTCGAGAGGTTTCCCGCCGCGATCTCCGACTGGGGCAGAAGCATGGCCGCCCCCTGCCGCACCAGGGCTTCGGCGTTGGCCGTCTGATGGTTCCCCGCGGCGTGGGGATAGGGGATGAGCACCGCCGGACGCCCGCAGGCGGTCAATTCGGCGATGGTGGTTGCCCCGGCCCGACAGACCACGAGGTGGGCCTGGGCGTAGGCCTCGGCCATCTCCTGGATGAAGGGGGTGACTCCCCCCGTATCCCAACCGGCGGCCCTGTAGCCCGCCTTGACTCGCTCCAGGTCGTCGGACCCCGTCTGGTGCCGGATGGTGAGCCGCCCCCGCAGCCGCTCGAGCTTGGGCAGGGCCGCCAGGATGCCGTCGTTGATGGCCCGGGCCCCCTGGCTTCCGCCGAAGACCAGCAGGACCGGGTCCCCCTCGGGGAGGGGGGGGCAATTCTCCATCCCCGGGCGCAGGGGATTGCCTGTGAGAACCGTGCGCCCCATGTGGAATGCCCGGTCGGCCTCGGGGAAGGAGAGGCAGACCCGGTCGGCCCATCGGGCCAGCAGTCGGTTGGTGAGCCCCGGCCAGGCGTTCTGCTCGTGGATGAGGGTCGGGAAACCCATGAAGTGGGCGGCGAGCAATACCGGCCCTGAAGCATAGCCACCGACTCCCACCACAACGTCGGGCCTGAAGACGTCGAGGACCGCCCGGGACTGGACCAGGCTCTTGGCCAGCTGCGGGAGAAGGGCGAACTTTCTCCCCCACCCCTTGCCGACAAGTCCGGAGATGTCGATGGTCTGAAGGGGAAGCCCCAATTCGGGCAGGATGCGGGCTTCGATCCCTTTCTTCGTGCCGACGAAGAGCACCTGGGAGGCGGGCTCGACCTCCTGAAGACGCTGGGCCAGTGCCACCGCCGGGAAGAGATGTCCCCCCGTCCCTCCGCCGGCCAGAATCATTTTCATCCGGCACCTCCCTGGGGCTGTTCGGCCTGGCGGGAGACATTGAGCAGAATTCCCACCGCGACCAGTGTTGTCACGAGGCTCGTCCCGCCGTAGGAAATCAGCGGAAGGGCCATCCCCTTGGTGGGGAGAAGCCCGAGCACCACGCCGATATTGATCACCGCCTCGAGACCGAGCATCAGGCTGATGCCGAAGGCGAGGTAGCAGCCGAACTCGTCCGGCGCCCTCTGCGCCGTGCGAAGCCCCCGCAGGACCAGGAAGAGGAACATCACGGTGATGGTCGCCACCCCGAGAAAGCCCAGCTCTTCGCCGACCACCGAGAAGATGAAGTCGGTGTGCGCCTCGGGAAGATAGAAGAGCTTCTGCTTTCCCTCCCCCAGCCCCCGGCCGAAGATCCCCCCGTTTCCGAAGGCGATCCAGCTCTGGATGATCTGGAAGCCTGTGACCGAGGGATCCTCCCAGGGGTTGAGAAAGGCGAGGATCCTCTTGCGTCGGTAGTCGACGTTCATCACGACGAAGTAGAGAAAGGGGACCGCCACCAGCAGGGCCGAGAAGACGTAGCTCAGGCGGGTGCCGGCCACCAGGAGCATGACCACCGCCAGGGCCCCCAGGGTCAGGGCCGTCCCCAGGTCGGGCTGGAGCAGCAGCAGAAAGAGGAGCACCGCCAGCACCACCATGTAGGGGATGAAGCCGAGCTTGAAGGAGCGGATCTTCTCCTTCTTCTTCGCCAGGGAGTGGGCCAGGTAGACGACCAGCGCCAGCTTGGTCAGCTCCGAGGGCTGAAGGGAAATCCCCAGGGGGCGCAGCCACCGCGAGGCCCCCCCGGCGCTGGCACCGAGCCCCGGCAGCAGCACGGCCACCAGAAGCAGCATGCAGCCCACGAAGAGGGGGGCCGCCAGGGGGCGCAGCCGCCGGTAGTCGAGGTGCATGGCGAGGGCCATCAGGGCGAAGCCGACCAGGGCATACCCCCCCTGCCGCTTGAGGAAGAAGAGGCCGTCGCCGAAGCGCTTTGTCGCCATGATGGAGGAGGAGGAATAGACCATGACCACCCCGAAGCAGGCGAGGGTCACCGCCAGCAGGAGGATCGTGGTATCGAATTCCCGGCGCTCCGCCATCCCGACCTAATCCTTTCGTTCCGCAAGGGCCAGAACGGCCCGGCTGAAGAG
>JBFHXN010000249.1:0-4583 GCA_041598955.1 Desulfuromonadales bacterium
GGCCCAGCGCAGGAACCGTGCTTGCGCTCGGCCTCGGGGATGCCGATGTCGTGCAGGTAGGCGGCAGCCAGGGTGATGGTCCCGTCGGCGTCGACATACCGGAGCAGTTCCTCGGCATGGCCGGCCACCTCAAGGGCGTGGGCGATGCGACGGGCGTCGTCCCCGAAGTACTCCTCCATGCCCCTGCGGACCCGGTCGAGAAAGTCGTCCATGATCGAATGGCTCCTGTGCTTTCGGGGTCGTCAGGCCCTGGACCCGGCCGGACCCCGGAAAGATCTCCTCCGGCCTCCTATCCCCCCGAGGGGAGCGAAGGAGGGACCAGCTCCGGCTCAGCGCCGCTGATGGAAGGAGTCACGGGGCGCCGCCGCACACAGGAGAGTCCCTGCCTGGCCAACTGCCCCAGCGGAGCCTGCGCCTCGCGAAGCCGGGGCATGCTGCTCGCCAGGGAGGTGACGAGGGCGGCCCCGTAGGGGAGCGACTGCACGGCCAGCAGCGCCGCCCAGAGCAGGGCATCGGGGCTCTGCGCGCCGGCCTGCCAGAGAAAGGCGCCAACCGTGAGGACGAGCAGGAGAAAGACCTGGGTTTCCTCCCAGGCCATGAGCACCCCCTGGAGCAGGGCGGGCCTGTTCTCCCCCTTGGGGGTGCGCAGAAAGGGGCGGGTTGCTCCCGAGAGGCCGGTCATGACGGCCCGGGCGATGGCGTGGGTGAGCCCCATGCCTGCGATGGCGGCCCCGAGGCTCTGGGCGAAGCTGCAGCGGACCCGGGCCCGGTAGAGGACCAGGGCATGGGAGATCTTGAAGAGAAAGAGCCCCAGGGTCGGCACCAGGAACATCCGAAGGGGGAGTTCGAATACCCCTGGCCACAGGAGCATCCCCACCGTCCAGAAGACCCCGGCGAAGGTGAAGACGAGGTGGAGGGCGTCGGTGATCCAGGGAAACCACCCCGCGGCGAAATGGTACTTCTGCCCCGCCGTGAGGCCGCTCTGACGCCAGGGGAGCAGGGAGCGCCAGTGGCGGCGCAGGATCTGAACGGCGCCGAAAGTCCAGCGGAAACGCTGTCCCTTGTAGCCGGCAAAGGTGTCGGGGGTCACGCCGTCCCCGAAGTTCTCGTTGACATAGACCCCCTGGTAGCCGGCCTGGAAGAGACGCAGGCCGAGCTCGGCGTCCTCGCAGATGCACCACTCCCCCCAGCCGCCGACCCCCTCGAGGGCGTCCCGGCGCACCAGGGTCATGGTGCCGTGCTGGATGATGGCGTTTCGCTCGTTGCGGTGGACCATGCCGATCTGGAAGAAGCCGTTGTACTCCCAGTTGATCATGGTCTTGAAGGGGTCCCCCTGCCACTCGCGGTTGTCCTGGGGGGCCTGGACGAAGCCGACCTCCGGGCTGCCGAAGTGGGGAACGAGGGTGCGCAGCCAGTCGGGGCGCACCACGTAGTCGCTGTCGATGACCCCCACCACGGAGGCCGACGGGTCGGTCTGGGTGAGGGCGAAGTTGAGGGCGCCGGCCTTGAATCCGGGCCACTTGGGGAGGTGAAAGAAGCGGAAGCGCTCTCCCAGACGGGCGCAGTACTCCTCGACGGGGCGCCAGACCTCCTCCCGGGGGGTGTTGTTGTCGACCACCAGCACTTCGAAATCGGGGTAATCGAGGCGGGCAAGGCCGTCGAGGGTCTGAAAGACCAGCTCGGCCGGCTCGTTGTGGATCGCCAGATGGATGGAGACCTTCGGCAGGGGCATCTCCGCGGCTTCCCTGACGGGGAGGAAACGGCGGCGCCAGCGGCGGATCCAGAGCAGCTCCGAAAGCTCGAGGCCGTTGGTCAGCACCACCAGCAGCAGGGCCCCCTGGGCGGGCAGGAGCAGGGCCCAGACGGTCAGGCCCGCCCCCGTCATGCCGTCGGTGAAGGGAAGAAAGAGGGTCCAGGCGAAGACGGAGGCGGCCAGTTGGACCAGCCCCGCGAAAAAGAGCCTCCCGCGGCGGCGCAGGTTCCCCCAGTGACGAAGGAAGAGCACTGTCGGCCAGAGGGCCAGCAGGCCGGCCAGGGCGAACTGCCAGGGCCAGAGAGTCGTTTCGACCACGGGCCCCGTCAGAGCGAACTTGTTCTTTCTCTCGGCGTCGAACATCCCCCAGTGGGCACCGACCCGCCCCTCCAGGGCCTTCTTCCAGGGCTGGTCGAAAGCCTCCATGAGAAAGTAGTCGAGCCGGTGCTCGTCGGCGAGGTGGAGAAACTCCCGGACGAAGCGGGCCTGGTTGACCACCGAGGGGCGCGATCGCTTCACCGCAGCCCCGGCGCTCGGCCATCCCACCTCGCCGATGAGCACGGGCTTTCCGGGAAAGGCCTCCGCCACCTTCCGGTAGCACTCGAGGGCCCAGGCGGGGCCCTGCTCCGCCGGGACCCCCTCCCAGTAGGGAAGAACGTGGATGGCGATGAAATCGACGGCTCCGGCGAGCTCCGGGTGTTTGAGCCAGACGTGCCAGGGTTCGGCGGTTCCCACGGGCTGGCGAACGGCGGCCCGGACCCGGTTGAGGGTGTCGCGGAGCTGGTCCGGGGTCAGATCCCCCCGCAGGAGAGCTTCGTTGCCGACGATCAGGCGCTCGACATTCGAATAGCGGTTGGCGTTGGCGACCAGGGCGGCGATCTCCAGCCCGTCGGTCTCGAGGTGGCCGCTCAGCCAGGCCCCGGCAGTCACCCGCAGGTTGTGGGGGCGGGCCAGCCTGGGAACCTCTCCGACGGGGCCGAGGGAGGTGTAGGTTCTCACCCGCCGGGCAGTTCCCGCAACCAGGGCCAGGTCGGCCTCGACGGCCTCGAGGGTGGGAAGGCGCCCCTCCAGGGGGTCCTCCCCCTTGCCGAAGGGGCTGAAGGAGTAGCCCCGGATCTCCCCCTCCCAGTCGAGGGCCGCCTTGGGACGGTTCAGCAGGGCCCAGGCAGAGAGGTTTCCCAGAAGGACAAGAACCAGGATCAGGATGCTCGACTTGCGCATGGAGTGAAATCTTTTCCGCATTTCTGCCTCATGGAGAAGCCCTCGCCGAAAACGACAAATGCCCTTCCCCGGTCGGGAAGGGCACAACGCCGGAATCTATCAAGCTGGGCTTGGGCCGCGGGGCCCCTGGACATGGACGCTACCTCTTGCCGAACGCTCTGCACAGAAGCCTTTGCCGGAGTACCGGCGAAGACGGCTCATGGATTCTTCCGAGTGCAGCGCTCTTATACGTTAATCCCGAGGGGAAAGTCAAGGCTCCGTGAGGGCTTCTCCCGCAAAGGGAGGAAAGTTGCCCCCCCCCTACCCCTGCCGGTCTCCCTGGACCCCGATCCGGACGGTCTTCAGGGGGATCTCACGTCCGCTGCCGGCGAGGGCCTGCCGGGCGATCATCACCAGCCCCGAGCAGCAGGGGACTTCCATGTGGAGCACAGTCAGGCTCTGGATGTCGTTGACCTTGAGCATCTCGGTCAGCTTGGCCAGGTAGGCCTGGCCGTCATCGAGTTTCGGACAGCCGATGAGCAGGGCCTTCCCCTGCAGGAAGTCCTTGTGGAAATCGGCGTAGGCGAAGGGAACGCAGTCGGCGGCCAGGAGCAGGTCGGCTCCCTTCAGGAAAGGGGCCGTGGGGGGGACCAGGTGCATCTGCACGGGCCACTGGCGCAGCTCCGAGGGACGTGGCTGTGCCGACCCGGAGTCCGCGGCATCCCCGGCGCTCTTGCCGAAATGGACGACCCGGGCCGAGGGGCACCCTCCACCGGCGGCGGGAGGAGCAAAGCTCTTCACCTGGGCCGAGGGGCATCCCCCCCCGTGGGCCGCAGAAGCCGGGGCATGAGGGGCCGGCGCCTTCCCTTCCCTGCCCAGATGCTCCTCCACGGCTTCCTCGTCGAAGGCCTCGGCAGGGCGCTTCTCGATGAGGATGGCGTCCTTGGGGCAGTGCCCCAGGCAGGCGCCCAGGCCGTCGCAGAGATTGTCGGCGAGCAGGCGGGCCTTGCCGTCCACGATCTTGATGGCGCCCTCGGCGCAGGCCGGCACGCAGAGGCCGCAGCCGTCGCATTTCTCTTCGTCGATTTTCACGATTTCCCTGAGCATCGTCTCTTCTCCTCGAAAATGTCCCGATATGTCTCTTCACTGACCGGCAGCTTACCAGTCCAGAGGCGCCCCTTCCTTGACCGGGGTCAATCGTCGCCTGAAAATCCCTCCGCTTCCAGCTCCCGGCGCAGCTGCCTGCGGCGCCAGGCCCGCAGGGGGCAGAATGCGGTCAGGGTGAGGGCGAGCCAGGCGGCGGCCAGAAGGGCGAAAAAGAGCAGGTAGAACATGGTCGTTCCTCCGGGTGACGGAAATCAGAAAAAGTAATGCCAGAGCAGGTCGAGGCGTCCCCGCAGGATGAGGTGGCGCCCGGAGAAACGCATGATCTCCCGAACCTTTTCCCGGTGGCCGGGGCGGTAGCAGTGGAGATGGCAGTGCCTGCAGGTCGGTTTGGGGTCGAGGGGGCAGAGCAGCCGTCGGCGGACGGCGTAGGCGAGAAACTCCCGGCACCCGGCGCAAAGGGGACGACGCCCCAGCCCGATCCCGGGGAGCCCCTGCCCGGCCTCGTCGAGGGGGGTCTTTTCCC
>JBFHXN010000250.1:0-4582 GCA_041598955.1 Desulfuromonadales bacterium
AGGACCTGAACCATGTCGAGGCGATCCTTCGCCAAGGGGGGATCGAGTATTTCCTCATTCCCGAGAAAACCGAGGGCCTGAGCCCCTGCCAGGTCCACGTGGCCGAGGAAGACCTGCCCAAAGCCGAGGAACTCCTCCGGCAGAGGGGGGGGACCATTCACTGATTCAGAAACCACAATGTCACGTCAGATTTTCTCCCGGGCGAAGGTTAGCCGGGGAGTTTTTTTTTGCTCCGGGACGGCCATTCCAGCGCTCGAACTCTCCTTGCTTCCCAGGCCCCTGCGGATCAGGGGGAACCGGTCAATTTGAGAGATTATCAGGGGGGCTGGGTCTCTTCGGGCGGGACGGGAAGGGATGGGTGATCGGGGAAGCCCTGGCAGCTCATTAATAATTGACAGTTTTGATCAGGTATGTTACCTCTTACGAAAATCGTTCATTCCACCGACCCCTGTCAAGGAGAACCCCAGTGTTCAAGACCCTCAAGGAAGATTTCCGGGTGGTCTTCGAGCGTGACCCGGCGGTCCGCAGCGTCCTCGAGATCATTTTCTGCTACCCCGGTTTCCATGCCGTGCTCTTTCATCGCCTGGCTCACCGGCTCTGGAAAAGCAGGCTCTACTTCCTCGGGCGCTTCGTCTCCCATGTCGGACGGTTCCTGACCGGCATCGAGATCCACCCCGGGGCGAAAATCGGCAAGGGCTTCTTTATCGACCACGGCATGGGGGTGGTGATCGGGGAGACGGCCGAGATCGGGGAGAACTGCACCCTCTATCACGGGGTCACCCTGGGTGGCACCTCCTGGGCCAAGGAGAAGCGTCATCCGACCCTTGGGAACAACGTCGTCGTCGGCTCGGGGGCCAAGATCCTCGGCCCCTTCACCGTGGGGGACAACAGCAAGATCGGCTCCAACTCGGTGGTGGTCAAGGAAGTCCCCCCCAACTCGACGGTGGTCGGGGTACCGGGGCGGATGGTCATGTCCGGGGGCCAGACCGAGGAGCGCAGGGTCGACCTCGAGCACGACAAGCTCCCCGATCCGGAGGCCAAGGCCATCACCTGTCTCTTCGATCAAATGAGGGCCCTCGAGAAGAAGGTGGCCGAACTGGCCGCCGCCCAGGAGAAACCTTCGGCCCGGGCGGCCGCCAGCGGCAGCCGGAAAAAGGCCTGACGCCATGCGGATGTCGACCAAGGCCCAGTATGCCGTGCGCGCCATGGTGAGTCTCGCCCTTCACGGGGAGGAGGGGCCCGTCTCCATCAAGGAGATCTCCGGACGGGAGGACATCTCCCTGACCTACCTCGAGCAGCTTTTCGTGAAGTTGCGGCGGGGGGAGATCGTCCAGAGCACCAGGGGGCCCGGAGGAGGGTACATGCTGGCCCGGCCGGCAGAACTGATCCGGGTCGACGAGATCATCGACAGCGTTGAAGAGTCGCTGGTCCCCGTCTCCTGCATGGACGATGATGGCCGCTGTGTCTGCCCCGACCAGTGCGTCACCCACAGCGTCTGGCAGGGGCTGGGGGTGAGGATCCGCAATTTCCTCTCCTCCATCACCCTGGCCGACCTGACCCGCGAGGCCCGCAGCAAGATCTCTGCAAAACCACTGCATTAAGATATCTGATATTACGAACAGGGAGGAGAAAACGAAGTGAAACGCGTCTACCTGGACAATAACGCAACGACCGCGGTACGGCCCGAAGTCCTCGAGGCCATGCTCCCCTTCTACCGGGAGCAGTTCGGCAACCCCTCGAGCGTCCACTGGGCCGGCAGGGCTGTGAGCGGAGCGGTGGAAAAGGCCCGGGAGCAGGTGGCTCGGATGCTCAACTGCTCCCCCGCCGAGGTCGTTTTCACGGCGAGCGGCAGCGAAGGGGACAACATGGCCCTCAAGGGGACCGTGGAGGCCCTGAAGGAGAAGGGAAACCACATCATCACCACCGCCGTCGAACACCCGGCGGTGCTCGAAACCTGCCGTTACCTGGAGCGGCAGGGGTGCCGGGTGACCTATCTTCCCGTCGACCGGGACGGCATGCTCGACCTGGCCGAGCTCGAAGCGGCCATCACCGACAGGACCATCCTGATCTCGGTGATGTGGGCCAACAACGAGACAGGGAATCTTTTCCCCATCGAGGAAATCGGCGCCATCGCCCGCAGTCACAAGGTGCGCTTTCACACCGATGCGGTTCAGGCCCTGGGAAAGGTTCCCGTCGACGTGCAGAAGGCCAATGTCGATTTGCTGGTCATCTCGGGGCACAAACTGGGAGCCCCCAAGGGTGTGGGTGCCATCTACATCCGTCGCGGGACGAAGATGGCCGCCCTCATCCAGGGCGGCCACCAGGAGCGCAACCGGCGGGCGGGAACCCACAACGTGCCCGGCATCGTCGGGCTGGGGCTGGCCTGCGAGCTGGCAGGGGCCCGTCTCGAGGAGAGCGCCGCCCGCATCCGCGGTCTTCGGAACAGGCTCGAGGAAGGGATATTTTCCCGGATCCCCGAGGTCAAGCTCAACGGCCATCCGAGCCAACGGCTCCCGAATACCCTCAACGTGAGCTTTGCCTACATCGAGGGAGAGTCGCTGCTGCTCAACTTCGACATGAAGGGGGTCGCCGCCTCCTCGGGATCGGCCTGCACCTCCGGCAGCCTGGAGCCATCCCACGTGATGGGAGCCATGTGCGTCGAGGTGACCCTGGCCCATTCGAGCACCCGCTTCAGTCTCGGGCCCGACACCACGAAGGATGAGATCGACTACGTCCTCGAAATCCTTCCTCCCATCGTTCAGAGGCTGAGGGAGATGAGCCCCCTCTACAACCGCAAGGAACCGATGAGCTGCGAGGAGTGCCAGGTGATCCGCAAGGTCGCCGGGACCACCCACGAATAGGCGGCTGCAGGCCGACAACCCATATCCGTCAAGGAGATTGTCATGTATACCGAAAAAGTCATGGACCACTTCAGCAATCCCCGCAACGTGGGGGAAATCGAGAATGCCGACGGGGTGGGAGAGGTTGGGAACGCCTCCTGCGGCGATATCATGAAAATATTCCTCAAGGTGGAAAACAACGTCATCAAGGACGTCAAGTTCAAGACCTTCGGCTGCGGAGCGGCCATAGCCACCTCCTCCATGGTCACCGAGATGGCCATCGGCAAGACCCTGGACGAGGCCCTGGAGCTCTCCAACGCTTCCGTGGCCGAAGCCCTCGACGGCCTCCCCCCGGCCAAAATGCACTGCTCCAACCTGGCCGCCGACGCCCTTCACGAGGCGATCAAGAATTACAGGGAAAAGAACAAGTAATCTGTTCGGGCCGGGCGGTACCCCGATCCCCTAGCCGCCAGCTCACGCAAGGACGCGAAGACGCAAAGAAAGCCAGAGGCGGCCTTCTTTGCGTTCTTTGCGTCTTGAGCACGGGAAGCGAGAGGGCGTGAGACAGAATCTATGACGGAGAAAAAGAGAATTGTCGTCGCCATGAGCGGCGGGGTCGACTCCTCCGTGACCGCGGCCCTGCTCAAGGAGCAGGGGCACGAGGTCATCGGCCTGACCATGCAGATCTGGGACTACGCCTCCTTTACCGCCGATCACGGCGAGACCTTCGGCACCTGCTGCTCCCTGGATGACGTTCAGGATGCCCGGCGGGTGGCCGAGGCCCTCGACATCCCCTTCTACGTGGTCAATTTCGAGAAGGATTTCCAGCGCCAGGTCATCGACCGTTTCTGCGACGACTATTTCGCCGGCCGCACCCCCAATCCCTGCGTCCTGTGCAACCAGGTACTCAAATTCGACCTGCTTCTGCGCCGGGCCCGGGAGCTCGAGGCAGACGCCCTCGCCACCGGGCATTACGCCCGGATTGTCCGGGAGGGGGACCTCTGGGCCCTGCGCAAGGGTCTCGACCCGGCCAAGGACCAGAGCTACTTTCTCTTTACCCTGACCCAGGCGCAGATGGACCGCGTTCTCTTCCCCCTGGGGGGGATGACCAAGGAGGAGGTGCGGGGGCACGCCGCCCGCTTCGGCCTGCGGGTGGCGGAGAAGCCTGAGAGCCAGGACATCTGTTTTGTTCCCGACGGCGACTACGTGCGCTTCCTCGAGCAGGAGAGAGGATCCGGGGAGTTGGACGGGGAGATTGTCCATGTCTCCGGGGAGGGCCTCGGGCGCCACCGGGGGACCTACCGCTATACCATCGGCCAGCGCCGGGGGCTCGGGATCTCCTGGCCCCGGCCACTCTATGTGACGGGGATCGACGCCTCGAAGAAGGTGGTGCTGGTCGGGGAAAAGGAGCACCTGGCCAAGGGGGAGCTGACCGTTCACGAGGCCACGTGGGCGGGAAGGGAGCCTTCGGCCCCCCTTCGGGCCCGCTGCCGAATCCGCTACCGCCATCGGGAGGTCCCCTCCCTCCTCACTCCTCTGGGAGAAGGGAGGGTCCGGGTGGAGTTCGATTTTCCCCAGGAAGGGGTGACCCCGGGACAGGCCGCCGTTTTCTACGAGGGGGACCGGGTGCTCGGGGGGGGATGGATTGAATGAGACGACCGGCGCCTGCCGCCACGAACCGATGAAAAAGACCACCGCCTCCATCGCCACCCTCGGGTGCAAGACCAACCAGTTCGAGTCGG
>JBFHXN010000251.1:0-4573 GCA_041598955.1 Desulfuromonadales bacterium
CCGAACACAGAAGTTAAGCCCTGCCGCGCCGATGATACTGCATGGGTAACTATGTGGGAAAGTAGGTCGCCGCCGAAATTTTTCCGGGAAAAGGCCCCTTTGCAAAAAGGGGCCTTTTCTTTCCCGGAAAACCTCAGATACATCAAAAAGCCCGCCTCCATGAGGCGGGCTTTTTCCGTTTAGTCCTTCACCGAATTGTCAAAATTTCTTCTTTGTCCTCCTCATCGAATCACTTCCCTTCTACTTCTTCAATTCTATTCCAAAGGCCTTGATCTTGCGGTGGAGGTTCGATCGCTCGATTTCGACGGCTTCGGCCGTCTTGGACACGTTCCAGTCGTTTTCCTCGAGTTTGCGCAGGATATAGTCCCGTTCGAAAGCTTCCCGGGCCACCCGGAAGGTGGCATCTTCACCCTCGGGAAAAGCGGCGGGAGAAGCGGCTGCGGGGCCGGAGCGGCTGAATGCGGGGGGGAGGTGAACGGGGGTGATGAGTTGTTCCGGGGTCATGATGACCAGGCGCTCGATGAGGTTCTTCAGCTCCCGGACATTTCCCGGCCAGGGGTAGCGCCTCAGGGCTTCCATCGCCGCGGGAGAGAGTTGTTTCGTTTCTCGGATCTCCTTGCTGCAGAAGACCTGGAGAAAATGATCCGCCAGCAGGGAGATGTCGTCCTGGCGCTCTCTCAGGGGCGGCACCTGCAAGGGGAGAACGTTCAGGCGGTAGAAAAGATCTTCCCGGAATTCCCCCTTCCGGATTCCCTCCTCGAGATCCTTGTTGGTTGCGGCGATCACCCGCACATCGACCTCGATGGTCCTGTTGCCCCCCACCCGCTCAAATTTCCGTTCCTGTAGAATGCGCAGCACCTTGGCCTGGGTTTTCAGGCTCATGTCCCCTATTTCGTCGAGAAAAAGGGTCCCTTCGTGGGCCTGGTCGAATTTCCCCTTTCGCTGTGCGGTTGCACCGGTGAAAGCTCCCTTTTCGTGGCCAAAGAGTTCCGATTCGATGAGCTCCTCGGGGATGGCGGCACAGTTGACCTCGATAAAGGGCTTGGAGCGGCGCTGGGAGTTGTGGTGGATGGCCCTGGCGACCAGTTCCTTGCCCGTGCCGTTCTCGCCGGTGATCAGAACCCAACCGGAGGTCGGAGCCGCCATGGCGATCTGTTCCTTGAGGCGAGAGATCGGGGAGCTCTTCCCGATCATCTCGTGCTCCTTTGCGATCTTGGCCTTGAGGGCCCGGTTCTCCTCGACCAGTTCGCCGACCTTCATGGCATTCTGGATGGCAAGTAGAACCTTCTCGAGAGAGAGGGGTTTTTCGATAAAATCATAGGCTCCCAGGCGGGTCGCCTTGACCGCGGTCTCTATGGTGCCATGGCCGCTCATCATGATGACCATCTGTTCGGGACGAAATTCCCTGAGGCGGGTCAGGGTCTCGATGCCGTCGATTCCAGGCATCCAGATGTCGAGAAGAATCAGGTCGGGGTCTTCCTCTCGGGCCATCGCCAGCCCTTCCTCCCCGTTCTGGGCGTAAAGAGGTCGAAATCCCTCGTCCTTGAGAATCCCGATCAGGCTCTCGCGGATGCTCTCCTCGTCATCAATGATCAAAACAGTTTTCATGCCCTATCCTTGCTCTTAGCTCTGGGAGGAAGGTGGGGACTGTCCGCCCCCTTCCCCGATGGGGAGTTCGACGATAAATGAGGTGCCCCTGGGCTGGTTGTCTTTGACCCGGATGTAGCCATTGTGGTCGGCCACGATGGTTGAGACGATGGTCAGCCCAAGGCCTGTTCCCGATTTCTTGGTGGAGAAATAGGGCTCGAAGAGCCGGGGTTTGTCCTCGGCGGGGATCCCGCAGCCATTGTCGGAAACCGCCAGGGTGGCCATCTGCAGGGAAGGATTGTAGCTGGTTGAAAGATCGACGCTGCCATCGTGGTCGACGGCCGCCACGGCATTTTCGAGGAGGTTGATCAGGGCCCTTTTCATCTGCTCCCGGTCGATGTTGAATATCGGCAGGTCAGGGTCGGGACGGAATGTGAAGGTGATGTCCTTGTGACCCTCCTGGTAGAGGACCAGGGTTTCGGCCACGATTTCGTTGAGACAGTTGGGGGCTGGCTGGCTGGCCGGCATCCGGGCGAAGTTGGAGAATTCGTTGACCAGGTTCTTCAATTCATCGACCTGCTTGACGATCATCTGGGTGCACTCGTCGAAGACCGTGTCGTCGCTGGTAAAGCGGTCAAGGTAGCGGCGCCGGAGGCGCTGGGCCGAGAGCTGGATGGGGGTCAGGGGGTTTTTTATCTCGTGGGCGATCCGCCGGGCCACCTCCCTCCAGGCGGCCATGCGCTGGCCCTTGACGATCTGGGTCAGGTCGTCGAAAACGACGACCGTTCCCATGAAGTCTCCGTTTTCATCCCGCAGGGTGGTGACATTGACGAGGAGGGTGAGCTTGGTGTCCTGCACCGAGAGGGTGATCTGCTGGCGAATGGAGTCGTTTCCGGATTCCATCAACTCGCGCAGAAAGTCCTTGATCATGGGCAGGTGCTGGTTGTCGATCACTTCCCTGAAATTGCGCCCCAGGACCCGGCCCCCCTTGATCTTCAGGAGCTTTTCGGCTGATTTGTTGACCGTGGTCAGGCAGCCCTGTTTGTCGACGGAGATGACCCCGGCGGTCACGTTTTTCAGAACGATTTCCATGTAACGCCGTCGCTGGTCGAGTTCCAGGTTGGAGGCCTGCAAGTCCCGGTTGGCTTCGGTGAGTTCCTGCTGACCCCGGCGCAGGTCCTGGGTCATGCGGTTGAAGGCGTCCACAAGGGTGCCGACCTCATCGTCGCTGCGGACGTCGATCTGGACCTCCAGGTCTCCCTCGGCCACGCGATTGGTGGCCATAGCGAGTTCCTGGATCGGCACCGTAATGCCGCGGGCCAGATGGAAGCCGAACCATGTGGCGAGAAAGATGATGACCAGGGCGATGAGAAGCAGGACGATAATGTACCCCTTCTGGATCTGGCCCTTGATCAGCTTGGTGTTGCGGTACTGCTCGAAGGAGGAGGAGATTTCCTTCATCTTTTTGACCAGGGAGTAGGGGACGTAGTAGTTCACCACCACGACCCCGACCACGTCGTTGGGGTTCCAGTTGGAATAGACCGGGACGATTCCCCGGATCAGGTCGGCCTTGCCGATGGGGGTTACCCGGCTGAAGCGGTTGCCCTGCATCGCTTCCCGGATCGCATCGGAACCGGGGTCGGTGAAATCGGCGGTGGGCACCTGGGGATTGGCAACGCGCACCAACTCCTCGAAAGTGGCCGAGAAGACCTCCACGATGCCCAGGTTGTATTCGGTCTGCTTGCGGCGGATGACCGCCTCGAGCTGGTTGAGATTTTCCTGGTTGAGCAGTTTCTCGTCCTTGATGATCAGGGAGATCTGGTCGGCATAGTAGAGAGCGTTGGCGGCAGAGTTTTTGTAATAGGTTTGAGCCACCTCCAGAGACTCTTCAAGGGAGGCCTCGATCTCGGCGTTGAACCAGTTTTCGATCGTGTTGGTGATGAAGCCGGCCGAAACCAGGAAAAGGAGCATGGTGGGTATCAGGGAGAGGGCGACAAAGGCCACCACCAGCTTGCTGCGCAGCCGGGCGCCAGGGACTCGGCGCCGTCGCTCCAGGATCAGCTTGAAGAGGTTGCGGAAAACCAGGAAGAGAAAGAGGATGATCAAGAGGATGTTGATGTTGATGATCGCCAGAACCAGGATGCTGTTAAGCACCGGCAACTGGGAGGTCAGCTCGTAGACCTGGGCCTCGAAGCGGGAGAGAAGAACAACGAGCAGGACGGAGAGCCCGATGACGACCCATTCCCTGCGGCGTTTGCGCCTCTCGGTCCGGTCGGTGACGGGGTTCGGCAGTGGAGTTTGGTCCTGCGATTCAGGCATCTCGGGCATGGGGGAATCCAGGGAAAGGGGATGGAGAGAAGATTCTAGGCCAAAGGGGGAGGGTAAGGCAAGGCCTCAGCGGTCCCGGTGCAACAAAATGAAAAGGCAGCCATGATGGCTGCCTTTTCATTTCAGGATATGGGAGTCTTAAAGTCAGGCCTCCGAAAGGGCCAGTTCCGATCCAAGGGCGGGAACCCCTTGGCGAAGGGCTTCCT
This sequence comes from Desulfuromonadales bacterium, assembly GCA_041598955.1. Classification (GTDB taxonomy): domain Bacteria; phylum Desulfobacterota; class Desulfuromonadia; order Desulfuromonadales; family JBFHXN01; genus JBFHXN01. Next base: position 4,122 of record JBFHXN010000251.1, read on the forward strand.
GAAGATCCTCTTCGGTGAACTCGACCAGCTTCCAGCAGTCGGGGGAGGCCAGGATCTGCTCGACCATCTTGTGGTTGATGTCGTGGCCGGCCTTGTATGCCTTGAGATGACCCAGGATGGGGTAGCCGACCAGGCTGAAGTCGCCGACGGCATCGAGGATCTTGTGACGGACGAACTCGTCGGTGAAGCGCAACCCTTCGGGGTTGAGGATCGCCTCGTCTCCCACCACCACGGCATTGTCCAGGGAGCCGCCGCGGGCCAGGCCGTTGGCCTTGAGGTATTCCACTTCCCTGGAGAAGCCGAAGGTTCGGGCGGCGGCCAGGTCCCGGCAGAAGAGCTCCCGGGAGAACTTTATGCTGCGGTGCTGCAGCCCGATGCAGGGGTGGTCGAAGGCGATGTCGAAGGTGACCCGGAAGAAGCGGGAAGGAACGAGACTCACCCGCTTTTCACCG
>JBFHXN010000252.1:0-4568 GCA_041598955.1 Desulfuromonadales bacterium
TCATCTTCGGCCGCGACAGCGGAGGGGGCGCCTCCCTGAAAGGGGACCTGCTCATCATCGGCGCCGTGGTCACCTGGGTCTGGTACACCTACCTCGCCGACCGCCTGGTCAACCGCTACCCCAACCTGGTTCTCACCCAGTGGATCATGCTGGTCGGAACGGCCACCCTCCTCCCCGGAGCGACCGCCGAGTACCTGATCTCCCCCTTCGGCCTCCCCTCGGCCGGCGCCTGGGGCGGAGTCGCCTTTCTCGGCATCTTCTGCTCGGCCCTCGCCTACCATTTCTGGAACCTCACCATCCCGGCCCTCGGCGTCACCACCACCAACAACCTCCTCTACGGCATCCCCCTGGTGGGAGTTCTGACGGGGGTCCTCGCCCTGGGAGAGCCTCTCACCCTTACCATCGTCCTGGGAGGAACGTTGATCATCGGGGGGGTGGTGCTGGCGAGCCGGAGGGAGAGGGGGAAGGAACGGTAGGAACCATCGACCCGGAAAGGGAGGGATTGATTTTACTCCCTCCCCCTCGAGGGGGGAGGGTCAGGGTGGGGGTGAACAGACAGCTAGCTCAGGATGACTGGACTGACAAGCGGTCCTTTCACCCTCCCCCCGGCCCCCTCCCCTCGAGGGAGGGGGAGACACGGGGTGCCGCAATGGGCCAACAGTTGCATGGCAAGAGAAAGCCAGGATCGGAAGAATGACGGAAAACCTTGAAACATCCGCTGATGTGCCGCGGGAAGGGTGGCTTCGGGAGGGGATGGCGGCGGCCTGGCCCATCTGCCTCGGCTATCTCCCCCTGGGGCTGGCCCTGGGGGTGCTCGCCCGGCAGGCAGGGCTGGGCCCCTGGGAGGTGGGGCTGATGTCGGTGCTGGTTTTCGCCGGGAGCGCCCAGTTCATCGCCGTGGCGATGCTCGCCGCCGGCTCCTCGGTGGGGGCCATCGTGGCGACCACCTTCGTGGTCAACTTCAGGCACTTCCTGATGAGTTCGGCCCTGGCGGTCCCCCTGGCCGGGGTTCGCCGGGGATTTCTCGCCCTCTTCGCCTACGGCATCACCGACGAGAGCTTCTCCGTCAACCTGGCCCGTTTCCGCCAGGGAGGATGGGACCGCTGGCGGGCCCTGGCCGTCAACCAGTCCGCCAACGCCGCCTGGGTGGCGGCCACCGTGGCGGGTTCCCTGGCCGGGACCTTCATCCCCGAGGGGGCCTTCGGCATCGGCTTCGCCCTGCCGGCGATGTTCCTCTGTCTCCTCGTCTTCCAGCTCCAGGGGCGGATCCACCTCCTCACCGCCCTCATCGCCGACCTTGTGGCCGTCGCCTGGTACCGCGTGGTGCCGGGGGATTCCTACGTGGTGGTGGCGGCCGCCGCGGCCGCATCGGCGGGATACGCCCTCCAGCGGCGCAGAAGAGGGAGCCAGCCATGACGTGGTCCGACTACCTGCTGCTGGTCGCCGCCATGGGAGCCGTCACCTACCTCCCCCGGGCCCTTCCCCTGCTGGCCCTCGCCCGGAGGCGCCTCCCCCAGGGGCTCGTCGACTGGCTCGGCCTGATCCCCGTTGCCCTGCTCGCGGCCCTGATCGCTCCCATTCTCTTCGCCGACGGGGCCACCCGCACCCTCACCCTGGGCCGTCCGGAGCTGCTGGCCGCCCTCCCCACCTTCCTCTTCGCCTGGAAGACCCGCTCCCTGGGGGGGACGGTGCTGGTCGGCATGGCCTGCTTCTGGCTCCTGGGGGGGCGCTGACCCACAGCCCAACGGGGACAGGCACCCTCCGCACAGCCAAACGGGGACAGGCACCCTCCGGGAGCCGGTCCCCTTTTTATTCCCGCCAGTCTTCCTTCTCATGGCTTCTCGGCACGACCGCCATGGTCAGGCGCGAGACGCAGACCAGCCGCTCCCGCTTGTCGCTGATCCGGATCTCCCAGACCTGGGTGGTGCGCCCCAGGTGCAGGGGGCGGGCCACCCCCGTCACGTAGCCCGAGGTCGCCGAGCGCAGGTGGTTGGCGTTGATCTCCAGCCCCACGCAGGCGTAGCGCTCCGGGTCGACGCAGAAATTGGCCGCGTAGCTGCCGATCGTTTCGGCCAGGGCCGCCGAGGCCCCCCCGTGGAGAAGCCCCGCCGGCTGGATCGTCCGTTCGTCCACGGGCATCCGGGCGGTCAGAGAATCCTCCCCCATCCCGGTGAACTCGATCCCCAGGTGCCCGACCAGGTTCCCCTCCCCCATGCGGTTGAGCTTCTCCAAGCTGTGTTCCCGAAACCAGATGGCCATGGTCTCCCCCTTTCTCAGCGGATCACGAAGAGCTTGGAGAGACCCCACCAGATTCCCTTGGCCAGGTAACCGAGGGGGCCGAGGATCCTGGGCTGGCTGGCCTCCAGGGTGACCCGCGAGAGGGCGGCCTGGTCCCGCAGGCTCTTGAGCCTGGCCTCCATGGAATCGATCTCCCCCTGCACCCGGGCCAGTTCCCGCTCCACGGAAAGGATGTCCGGCACGTCGCTCGCCCGGCCGAGGTGGGTCCGCAGACGGTCTCGGACGGCCCTCAGGTTGGCCAGGCGGGCTTCCAGGTCGACCACCTGCTCGGTCACGTCCCGGGCCGAGAGGCTGCGTTCCCGCACCTCCCCCAGGGAAGCCAGGCGGCCGAGAAAAGCGTCGAGGGATCCCTCGGGAACCCTCAGGACCATGGAGAGGCGACCCCCCTCGGCCACCCGGGCCGACTCCACGTAGCCGCCGGCCTCCCGGGCCAGTTGCTCGGCCCGCCCGGAGAGCCCCTGCAGGTCGCCCGCCGCCAGTTCCAGGTAGGCCTCCCGGATAAGGAAGCGGCCCGTGGCGGGGACGGAGGGAGACTCGCCGGCCGAAGGGCCCTGCGCCAGCGAGGCGCCGGCAAACTCGGCGGAGGCCACCCCCGGCATGGGCGCCGAGCAGGCAACCAGCAGCAGAACGAGAAGCGGCAAGAGAGATCCCTTTATAATTCGTTCAATCATGCGATTTCCTCCCGGTGTTGGCGATAGGGGTGAAGGATGAAAGCATTGGCCACGGAGGCACAGAGAAGGCCGCAAAAGAGACAAAGATGTCTCCCCCGGTTCCTGTTTCTCCCTGCCCCCGGTTCTTTTCCGTCTGGTCTTCCTGTTCAATCCTTCTCTGTGCCTCTGTGTCTCCGTGGCATAACAGGTTTTGAAGGGTTTCAACCTGAGAGCGCCCGCCCGAGCATCTCGAGCAGCCGCCGGTTCTCCCCGTCGCTTCGCACCGCCACCCTGAAGTAGCGGCCGTCGAGGGGGGGGAAGTTCGCGCAGTCGCGGATGAGAATCCCCTCCCGCCGCAGCCCCTCGGCCAGGAAGGCGGCGCTCGTTTCGGCCTGTTCGATGCGGGCGAGCAGGTAATTGGCCGCCGAGTCAAAGACCGTGAGCCCCAGGGAGCGCAACCCCTCGGCCAGGTCGTTTCGCAGGGAGGGGATTTCGGCCAGGGTCCGGGCCCGGAAGTCGGTCTCGGCGAGGCAGGCCTTCGCCGCGGCGATAGCTGGGGTGGAGAGGGCCCAGGGCTCGGAGGCCGCGGCCAGCTTGGCGATGCCGGCGGCGGGTCCGGCCAGGTAGCCCGCCCGAAGCCCCGGGATGGCGTAGAACTTGGTCAGGGAGCGGAAGACCCAGAGGTTTTTGTGGCGGGGCACCCGGTCGAGAAGGGAGCACTCCGGGGCGAAGTCGGCGAAGGCCTCGTCCACGGCCAGAATGGCCTGCTCACGGAGAGCCTCGGCCAGCGTTTCGAGCAGATCGGGGGGAAGGAGGGTCCCGGTGGGATTGGCGGGGTTGGCGAGCCAGACGAGCTCGGTCTCGGGGTCGACCGCCTCGAGGAGCCGGGCCGGGTCGAGTCGGAAATCCTCCCCGGGGCGCAGCAGGAAGAGGTCGATGGGGCTGCCGGCGAGGGACAGGCTCCGCTCGTACTCGCTGAAGGCCGGGGCGACAACCAGAGCCCGGCGGGGGCGCAGGATGCGGGAGAAGAGATAGATCAGGGGGGTGGAGCCGGCGCCGGGGAGAAGATGAACTTCCGGCAGGCCGTGGAATTGGGCCAAAGCCAAGCGGAGAGAGGCGGCCTCGGGCTCTGGGTAGTGCCCGATTCGCTCCAGGGATGCTGCGGCCGCGGCGGCGACCCCCTCGGGAATCCCAAGGGGATTGATGCTGGCCGAGAAGTCGAGAAGGCCATGGAGGGGAAGGCCGAGCTCCCGGGCGGCGCGCTCCGCCTCTCCCCCGTGGGCAGGGCGTTTCAGCGGACCAGCCATACCAGAAAGACTCCCAGGGCGAGGGCGAGAAGGGACGAGAGGTACATGAGTCGGACCATCTGGCGGTAGCTGCGCACGGTGACGGGGCGGTCGGGGTCGCCGAGAGTCGGCTTCTCCAGGAGCTTGCCGAAATACCAGGCGGGGCCTCCGAGCCGGATGCCGAGAGCCCCGGCGGCGGCAGCCTCGGGGAATCCTGCGTTGGGGCTCGAGTGCCTGCGGGCGTCGCGCCAGACGATCTTCAGGGCGGCGAAGCCGTTGAGCCCCAGGGGGAAGGAGGCCAGCGCCATGAGCAGGGCCGTCAGCCGGGCGGGAA
>JBFHXN010000253.1:0-4562 GCA_041598955.1 Desulfuromonadales bacterium
CACCGAGATCGACACTACAATCGACAACCTTGTCGGATCCGAGCCCTCCATTCCACCGGTTCCCTTTATCCCCCTGTCCGGGAGAAACGCTTTTCTCGACATCCCCGCCGGGCAACTGATCGCACCTGGAGGTGGCGCCTTCACCGGAACCGCCCACATTTACCTGACCCCGGCGGACATCGGGTACCCCGGAACCGGCTTCGGACCCCACCAGGAGTCGGCAGGCAGCAGCATCCCCGTCGCCGCCGCCGTCCAGCCCCTTGAGGTTGGGGTCGACGAGACCCTCCAGATTTATGGCATCGCGGCCTTCAAGATCAACGACGACGCCGGCAACCCTCTCGGCATCGTCACCCCCAACGGCGTCGGCGTGGGCCTTGAAATCCCGATCCCCGACGCCCTGCGCACCGGCGCCCCGGTGGTCGCAGATCTCTACCGCATCGATGCGGACGGCACCGCCGTCGCCGCCGGCACGGCCGATCTCGATCTCGTCTCTGGCGAATTCTATTCGGCTTTCGTCGATGCCCCCGGTCTTTGGGTTGTGGCCACCACCGAGCCCGCCACCCTCATCGGAGGCAATGTTTTCTACTCCGACGGCACCACCCCGGCGGCCGGCGCCATGGCCTACCTGACCGCCACCACCCACGGCGAGCAGATCGCCACCCCCATCCTCCCCGACGGCACCCTCGCCACCATCGGCAAGACCGGCGGCAGCTTTGAACTGAAAATCGTGGTCTGGGCCAACGGGGCCCAATGGACAGACACGCTCTACCTCAACGCTCTGGCTGAAGACACCCTCGGATCCGGCATCCACGTTCTGCCCGACATCATCCTACCCTTCGCCAAGCCGATCTCCGGCGACCCGGCAATGAACTCGGTCACACTGGGCACCTTCATCGCAATCCCAATCCCCTTCCTGGTCGAAGGCAACGGCATCATCCATGATCGGGCCGGCTACCGTATCTCTTCGGGGCGGCTGATCTTCGACGGGGAAATCAACCCCCTCGCAACCCTGCAGTTGGAAACATTCTCCGACGTGATCTTCCGGCTCGACCTGGAAACCGGTCTGGAGATCGCCACAAACACCGGCGGCTTCCAGGAACTCGGCGGAACCTTTGCCGATCCGCGCACCTTGTCAGGCTCCGATGCGGATTACCCCATCTTCTCCCTGAGCGAGATTCTCGACGAGCTGACCTTTCCGATCCTGCTCGCCTACAAGCAAACTGACTCGGCCTACTACGGTGTGCTTGAGGTCGACCAGAGCGGTCCGGATCCGGTGCGAACCGTGACCTTCAAGCACAAGTTCTCCCTCACCGGCAGCTTCTAGGCTCAAATAAGGGCGGAGCCGCACCCGGCTCCGCCCTCCTTTCATCCCCGACATATCCGGTGCAGCCCCTGCTGCCCCGAAAAGAGACAACCCAGGTTTGACGCGGAAGCGATCCGGCGTTGTTAAACCGGAGAATCTGCGCAGGAGGCAACTTCATGAGACCACATTTCAAGAGCACCCGCTCCCCCGGCCGGCTGTCCCGCCTGCTGGTCCTGTTGATCGCCCTGGCCATCCCGGCAGCGGCCGGAGCCTTTACCCTGCAGGTGGTGACCCCGGACGGGACCCCGATCTCCAGCGGCTATCGCTGGCTGGTCGAGGAGGACAACACCACCTTGACCATCCCGCATACGGTGCAGGTTGATCCCCCAAGCATCAGCATGGACATCCACAACAGCCATGCGCCTGTTGTCGCCAGAGGGCGTACAGGGGTTACCGGTACGCTGGACGTCGGAGTCCCCCTTGGAACCCGTTACTTTGTTTCGGTGCTTCCCGACTCGGGTTATGCCATGAGCGGAACCACCGTGGCCGCCAACCAGAGCGCTGTAACAGTCACGGTCAACCCCCTGCCCTTGCCGACCGCCCAGATTTCGATTCTCGCCTTTGTGGATCACAACCCGATCAATGCCGCCAAGGACGAGCATGAGGACGGCATGGGCGGGGCCACGGTTGTCATCAGCGATGCGGCCGGCCAGCTCATGCAGGACGCCTTCGGCAACATGCTGGGAACCACCTACCAGCGCAATCCGGCCGGCGAATTCATCCTCGGCCCCGACGGTCAGCCCCTGGTCGACCAGGTCGGAACAGGCATCATCAGGACCCTGACCCAGGCCGATTTCAATGCCGCCCTGGCCGGCGACACCTCCCGCAACCCCTACAACCTCAAGGTCGGGGAAGTGCTGGTGAAAAACCTCGTTCCCGGCAAGTACGGGGTCCAGGTGATCCCCCCCGGTTTCGACGACGTCGGCAACCCGGTGCAATGGGTCCAGACATCCACCATCGAGGGGACCAAGACCGTCGACGCCTGGGTTCAGGCAGACGAGGCACGTCTTTTCGTTGAGGGCTTCGGGACCGGCTTCAACCATGCCTTTTTCGGTTTCATCAAGACCGCTCCGACCTACCCCTCCACCATTTTCGGACAGACGGTGAACGTGCTTCCCTGGAACATTTCCGACCCCTCCCACCCTGACTACACCGACCGCTCCGGGTTCACCGGTACCCTGGAGGGAACGGTCCGGGTCAACCACTTTTCCCGTCCGCCTGCGCTGCAGGGCTTCTTCCCCGGCCCCGTGGTCGAGCAGTGCTGGGTCGGCCTGAACGATCCAGTCGCCCTCGCCGAAGGGGAGACCGTCCCCCTGGTCGAGCCACCTGGCGAGGAGCTGAACTTCTTCCGATCCACCTTCTACTCCGCCCAATGCGATCCCGACGGCCATTTCCTGATCGAGAACGTCCCCCCCGGCGTCTACCAGCTGGTTACCTGGGACACCCCGCTCGACCTTCTGATCGGCTATCACACGGTCACCGTAGCGCCAGGACCGAGCGGCACAGGAGAGGCGACCCCCCTCGGTGACATCCTCAACTTCCGCTGGTTCGGCACCCTGGAAGGCACCGTCTTCCTGGACACCAACCAGAATGGTTTCCGCGACCCAGGAGAGCCAGGGATCGCGGAGCAGAACATCAACATCCGCTTCCGCGACGGAACGATCTACCAGGCCCAGCCCACCGACGTCTTTGGTGGATACGCCCTGGAGGAGGTCTTCCCCTTCTTCAAGTGGCTGGTCCCCGAGGTCGATTTCGCCCGCTTCAAGGCCACAGGCATGACCGCCGCGGTCGACTACGGCGGGGAGGTTCTCGACCCCTGGCCGGGTAACGGCAACAAGAATCCACAGCCCCAGGCCAACGGCTCTCTCTGGCGCACCGAGACGGGGCCGGTTCTGACCCAGGCGATGCACCTCTTTCTTACCCAGACCAACCTGATCGACTGGGGCAAGACCACCTATGGGCCAGGCGAAAACGGCGGGATCTCCGGCATCGTCTACTACGCGGTGACCAGAGCCGAGGACGACCCCCGCTACGCGGCCGCCGAGGAATGGGAACCCGGCATCCCCAGGGTGCAGGTCACCCTCTACCGTGACGCCAACAGCGACGGGGTGATCGACGATCTCAACGGCGACGGGGGCCCGACCCTGGCCGACGTCGACAACCACCCCCTGGGAAACTTCCCCGGAGTTGAGGACGTCGACAATGGCACAATCGGCGTCTTTGACTTCGGAGACGCCATCCAGATCACCACTACCGACAGCTGGGACGACAACAAACCCACCGGTTGCATCCAGAACCTCCCCGTCGTCCATGGTCAGACCATCCCCGAATGTGCCGACAGCTTCGGCACCTGGAACCAGATCCGTCCCGGTCTCTTCGACGGCGGCTACGCCTTCGACTCCTACTTCCCCGGCGGCATGGCTTCGGGCAGTGCCGAGGTCGATGGCCTTCCCACCGGCACCTACATCGTAGGGACTTCCCCTCCTCCCGGCTATGAGCTGGTCAAGGAAGAGGACAAAAACGTCGATTTCGGCGATACCTATACCCCCAGCCTGCTGGTGCTCCCTCCCGTCTGCGTCGGGGATTTGCGGACCGTGCCGGATTTCCTCTCCTTCGACGGGGTCACCGAGGCTCCCTTCGCCGGCCTGGCGAAGCCTCTGTGCGACCGCAAGCAGATCTTCCTCACCGAGGGCAAAAACGCCGCCACCGACTTCTTCTTCTTCACCGATGTTCCCAAAGCGGCCCGGGCCGTCGGTTTCGTCAACAACGACCTCGCCGCGGAATTCAATCAGGGCAGCCCCATCTACGGTGAGAAGTCGGCCGTCCCCTGGATTCCCATCGCTTTCCGCGACTGGCGGGGAACGGAACTGGTCAGGATTTATACTGACGAGTTCGGGCACTACAACGCCCTGCTCCCCTCGACCTTTACCGTCAACGTGGCCTCACCGACCGGCGTTTCGCCGAACATGCTGACCGCTGTGCTCAACGACCCGATTCTTCCCGACGGCAGCATCGACCCCTTCTACAACCCGCTCTACAGCGTCACCCCCTGGACCTTCGATTACATGCCGGGGAAAACCACCTACCTCGACACGCCACTGGTCCCCCTGGCGGCCTTCTCCGCGGCCGACGTGGCCCTCGACACCGAGCCGGCCACAGGCACCCCCAGGATTTATTCCCTAAGCGGCCCCGTGGGCAC
>JBFHXN010000254.1:0-4558 GCA_041598955.1 Desulfuromonadales bacterium
CCCCGCCCCTGCCGCCAAGCCGGCCCCCAAAAACGACACCACCGCCGAGGAAATGGAGAAGTTCCGTCGGCGGCTGGAGCGAGAAGAACTCAAGGCACAGCTGGATGCCATCGCCTCCCGGGACACCCGCCAGTCGGGCTCGGCCCCGTCGGCCCCCCTGGGGATGCCCGAGGGGAGGGGGAGCGAGGCGGGCCCCTCGGAGCAGGCCTTGATCCAGGCCCACCTCAAGAAGAACTGGAGTTTCTCCAAATACCAGGCACCCCGCCGGGACCTGACCGTCGACATCCGGCTGGTCTACGACGGAGGGGGGCAGCTCCTCGACTACCGCATCCTCAAGTCTTCCGGCGACGCCGCCTTCGACGAGTCGGTGAGAAAGGCCATCCTCAAGGGGCAAGAGCTCCCCTTCCAGCCCGGGCGCCGGCTGGAGTTGGAGGCCCAGTTCAACCTCAAGGACCTTCTGGAGTAATTTGTCCATGCGACTGCAATCCGCCATCCTTCTTTTCTGTGCCCTTCTGCTGAGCCGGCCCGCCATGGCCCAGATCGAGGTGCGGGCACCGGGGCTGCAGACCATCCCCCTCGCCCTGACCCGTCTGCTTCCCATGGACGGCCTTCCCCGACCCGCGATCGCCGCCGAGATCGATGCCGTGCTCCAGGCCGACCTCGACCTCTCGGGGCTCTTCCGCATGGTCGATCCGGGCTCCTTTCTCGACGACGCCTCCCGCCTGGGGCTCACCAGCACCCAGGTCGACTTCGCCCAGTGGCGCCTCCTGGGGACCGAGGCCCTGATCAAGGGGGGGTATGCCCTGCGGGGGAGCGAGCTCGCCCTGGAGTTTCGCCTCTACGACGCCGTGGGCCGGCGCTTGCTCAGCGGGCGGCGCTATCTCGGCACGGAGGGGGACGCACGGAGGATGGCCCACGCCTTCGCCGACCAGGTGCTCAAGAGCCTCACCGGCGAGGAGGGGCCCTTCTCCTCGCGCCTGGCCTACATCTCCAACCGCAGCGGCTTCAAGGAGCTCTACCTGATGGACGTCGACGGCCACAACGCGGCGCGCATCACCGACCATCGCTCCATCGTCCTCAACCCCGACTTCTCCCCCATCGCGAAGGAGCTGATCTTCACCTCCTACAAGGGGGGGAACCCCGACCTCTACCGCAAGGAGGTCTACACGGGGGCCGAGGCGCGGATCTCGGGGCGAAAGGGGCTCAACATCGGGGGGCGCTACTCCCCCGGCGGCCGGGAGATCATCCTCACCCTCTCGGAAACGGGGCAGTCGGACCTCGCCCTGCTCGGCACCGACGGGGTTCTGCGGAAAAAGATCGCCTCGAGCTGGGGGATCGACGTCGACCCCTCCTGGAACCCCCGGGGGGACGAGGTGGTCTTCGTCTCCGACCGCCACGGCAATCCCCACCTCTTCATCACCGGCCTCTCGGGGGGGGAGCCCCGCCGCCTCACCCAGGCGGGCAAGTACAACGTCACCCCGGCCTGGAGCCCCAAGGGGGACCGGATCGTCTTCTCCCGCCTCGAGGGGGGGGTCTTCGACATCTACACCATCCGGCCCGACGGCAGCGACGAGCGGCGCCTGACCTTCGGCCCCGGCAACAAGGAACACCCCCGGTGGAGCCCCGACGGCCGGTTCCTGGTCTACTCCTCCGACCAGCAGGGGGGGCAGCGGGCCATCTACGTGATGAGGGCCGACGGCACCGGCTCGAGGCGGCTCTCCCCTCCCGGGGGGGAATGCCAGCACCCGGCCTGGTCGGGGCGCTGGCAGTGAGCCCCCAATAAAGTTGAACTTTTTAACGGTTCCGGTATAATGCGGCATTCCACTCGACACCGCCCCCTGGCGGAAGGTCGAGACATTGAGCCCCCGCCCGAGTGGCGGGCAGAGCCTACCATTCCCCGTCCGGGGAAGAACGAAAGGAGTGGAACCAAATGAACAAGGTGAAAGCAAGCTCGCTTCTCCTGGCCATGGCACTCGTTGCGGTGATGGCCGCAGGTTGCGCCAAGAAACCCGCCCCCGTCGAGCCCGCGGCACCCGTGGTCTCCCAGCCGGCTCCCGTGGCGCCGGTGATGCAGGAGACGGTGGTGACCGAGGCCCCCGTTCAGCCGATGGCTCCCACGGCGATGCGGCGGATCTTCTTCGACTTCGACCAGTACGTTCTGACCGCCGAAGCCAAAGCCATCCTGGCCGACAACGCCGCCTACCTCAAGGCCAACGGCGGGGTCCAGGTGCGCATCGAAGGGCACTGCGACGAGCGGGGCTCCGACGAGTACAACCTCGCCCTGGGTGAGCGCCGCGCCCGCGCCGCCATGAACTACCTCCTCTCCCTGGGAGTGGCCGCCAAGCGCCTCGACGTCATCTCCTACGGCGAAGAGCGCCCCCTCGACCCGGCCCGCAACGACATGGCCTGGAGCAAGAACCGCCGCGCCGAGTTCGTGGTTCGCTGATCGGCAGGAGCTGAGTGAAAAGGGCCGCGCTCCGCGCGGCCCTTTTTTTTCATGGAGGAACGGCAACGGTGAACGGAACCTGTAAAACGATTCTGGCTCTCTGCTGCTTCACCCTGGTGGCCGGCTGCATCCCCACCCAGCGGGAACTGCGCATGGAGCGGGACCTGGAGGAGATGAAGCGCCGCCTGGCCGAGGTGGAACGCAAGACCGGGGGCCTCGCGGCGGAGGGGATCGGCGGACCCGTCGACCGCCTGGCCGAGCTGGGGCGCCGCCAGGCCGAAACCCAGGCGGGGCTCGATGCCCTGCGGGTGGAGTTCCAGTCGGTGAACGGTCGGATGGAGGACCTGGGCCGGGCCAACCAGCAGATCCAGGAGGACCTCTCGCTGACCCGGGAGGACCTCGGCCTCAAGATCGCCGCCCTGGAAGAGCGCCTCGGGCGGCCGGAGCGCTCCGGCGGAGCCGGCCCCGCTGCGCGGGAGACGGAGGAGTCCCCCCAGGCCCTCTACGAAAAGGGGCTGCGCCTGGTGCGCAACCAGGATGACCTGGGGCGGGCCCGGGAGGTCTTCCAGACCTTCCTTAAGCGCCATCCCAGCCATGAGCTGGCCGTCAACGCCCATTACTGGATCGGCGAGACCTGGTACGGGGAGAAGAAGTACGAGAACGCCATCCTCCAGTTCCAGGACGTGATCCAGAAGTACAAGGGGCACCCCAAGGCGGCCTCGGCCCTCTACAAGCAGGCCCTCGCCTTCCAGGCCCTGGGGGACGAGAAGAACGCCCGGGTGCTGCTGCAGCGGGTGGGCACCGAATACCCCAAGAGCGAGGAGGCCCCCAAGGCCAAGGAGCGCCTCCAGGGGATGAAGAAGAACTGAGACCGTCCCCGCTCAATCATGAAACGACGAAGGGCCCCGCAAGGGGCCCTTTTTTTGGGACCAAAATAGGTACATTTGCCACAAAGGCACCAAGGCTCCAAGAGAACCTATTTTAATCAAGCCAACACCCTATAACGTGTTGTGATTTAAAAGGGATCTTGGTTTTTACCTTGGTGCCTTGGAGACTTTGTGGCGAACCTTTGTTTTGGTAATAGGTCTGTTTTTTATGAACGCAAGAGAGGCGGTAGGCCCGGTCAGCGCCTGCGTTTGAGAAAGAGCCCGGCGCCGTAGACGGGAATCCCCAGGACAAAAAGGAAGATCCCGACCTTGAGGGTCAGCCAGTGGCCGGCCAGGGCCCCGGCCAGCTCCAGGCCGAAGCCCGCAACCAGGAGGGCAAGGCCGGTCAGCTCCCAGGGGCGGCCGCGGCGGGGGTTTTGACGGGGCTCCTCCGGCCGGGTCATGAACGGCCGGCCTCGCGCTGCGAGAGGTTGTGGAAGGAGGCGATTTCCTGCCCGAGCTGGGCGGAGAGGCGGGTGGCCGCCTCGATATCCCCGATCAGGTCGCTGGCGGAGCGGGCGTTGGCATCGATGAGCGTCCCCGCCTCCCGGATGAAGGTGAGCACCTGGTCTCCCAGGATCATCTGCTGGACGGAGGTTTCACGGAGCCGCCGGGCCTTCTCGTTGTCGTCGACGACGCTTTCGAGGTACTGGCGGTTCCCCTTGGCCTGCTCGGTGGTGGCCCGGTTGATCTGCTGGGCCAGCTCCCGCATCCGCTCCAGGGCCCGCACGATGTGCTGGGTGCGGGCTTCCTGCTCCAGGATGGCCTGGCGGACCTGCCGGACCCTCTCGAGGTTCTTCTCCGCCTCCTGGGCGATGAGGTTGCTCCCGGAGGCCTGCTCCATGGTCCCCGTGGCGATTTTCTGCACCATGGCCGAGGCTTCCTCGGCGCTCTCCTCGATTTTCCGCAGGGCCGCGTCGGTGGTGGCCGAGACGTTCACCCCTTCGCTGACCTTCTCGGCCCCCTGGGCGATGGTCTTTTCGACCTCGGCCGTCTCCCGCTGGATGTTCTCCACCAGGGAGCTGATCTGCTTGGTGGAGGCGGCGGTGCGCTGGGCGAGGGAGCGGACCTCCTCGGCGACGACGGCGAAGGAGCGCCCCTTCTCTCCGGCCTGGGCGGCGATGATGGAGGCGTTGAGGGAGAGGAGGTTGGTCTGCTCGACGATCTCGCCGATGATGTTGAGCAC
>JBFHXN010000255.1:0-4557 GCA_041598955.1 Desulfuromonadales bacterium
CCTCGAGGACGAAGGCGGGGGTCTGGTGCTTCTTCAGGTGCACCCCGTAGAGGAACTCGCGCTCCCCCCCGTGGTAGACGCTGATCGAGGCCTGCTTTTCCTCCACCGACAGTTCGGTGCTCAGACCGTGCTTGCGGAACTCGGCGGAGACCTCTTCCATGGCGGGGACGGCGACCTCGCTGATAAAGTCGAGGGCCCCCTGCTTCCTGGGGTGGGAAATGACCGTCTTGAGGCGCTCCTGCCAGGGGACGCTGGCTCCCCGGATCTGGACGTTGTACGGGGTGTCGAGGCTCAGGCGGCGGTACCCTTCGAGGCGCAGCGCCTTCAGGAGCCCGTAGCAGACGAAGAGCATGATGAGGGTGAAGGGGAGGGCCGCGGTGATGGAGGCCGTCTGGAGGGCGGAGAGTCCTCCGGCCACCAGCAGCACGGCGGCCACCCCCCCTTCCGTGAGGGCCCAGAAAACCCTTTGCCAGACCGGCGGGTTTTCGTTCCCCCCCGAGGTGATGATGTCGATGACCAGGGAGCCCGAGTCCGAGGAGGTCACGAAGAAGGTGATCACCAGGATCGTGGCGAGTACGGAGGCGATGGTGGAGAAGGGGAGGAACTCGAAGAAGCGGAAGATGGCCGTGGAGGTGTTCTCTCCCACCGCCGCAGCGATCGCCCCCGAGGCTTTGCCCATGTCGAGGTGGATGGCCGTGTTGCCGAAGACCGTCATCCAGATGAAGGTGAACCCGACGGGGACGAAGAGCACGCCGGTGACGAACTCCCGGATGGTCCGCCCCCGGGAGATGCGCGCGATGAACATGCCGACGAAGGGGGACCAGGAGATCCACCAGGCCCAGTAGAACATGGTCCATCCCCCGATCCAGCCGCTCTTTTCGTAGGCGTAGAGGTTGAAGGTCTTGTTGACGATCTCGCTCAGGTAGGCCCCGATGTTCTGCACCAGGGCCTGGGCGAGAAAGAGGGTCGGGCCCGCCACCAGGACGAAGACGACCAGCAGGACCGCCAGGATGAGGTTCAGCTCCGAGATGCGCCGGATCCCGGCTTCGAGGCCGGAGACGACGGAGAGGGTCGCGAGGGCGGTGATGGCGGCGATGAGGATCAGTTGGGTGGTGGCGCTCTCCGGGATGCCGAAGAGGTAGGCGAGTCCCGCGTTGACCTGGGTGACCCCGAAGCCGAGGGAGGTGGCGACCCCGAACATGGTGCCGAGCACCGCGAAGAGGTCGACCGTGTGGCCGATGGGGCCGTAGATCCGCTCTCCGATCAGGGGGTAGAGGGAGGAGCGGATGGTGAGGGGGAGGTCATGCCGGAAGCCGAAGTAGGCGAGGGAGAGCCCGATGATGGCGTAGATGGCCCAGGCATGGATGCCCCAGTGAAAGAAGGTGATCTTGAGGGCCTCCCGGGCCGCGTCGATGGTGCCTCCATCCCCCACGGGGGGGCTGTTCCAGTGCATGATCGGTTCGGCCACGCCGAAGTACATCAACCCGATCCCCATGCCGGCGGAGAAGAGCATGGCGAACCAGGAGGGGTAGCTGAAGTCGGGCAGCGAGTCGTCGGGGCCGAGCCGGATGGTGCCGTAGGAGCTCAGCGCCAGACCGATGGCGAAGATGACGAAGACCGCCACCGAGAACATGTAGAACCACCCGAAGGTTTCGATGATCCAGGCGTGGGTCGCCCCGAAGAGGGCCTCGGTCCGGGCGGGGAAGAGCGCCCCGAAAAGAACCACCGCGAGAATCAGGAACGCCGATCCGAAAAAGACGGGGGGATTGATGGTGGAGAGAAGGGAGGGCTTTCTTGTTTCGCTCTGCTCTGTCATGGATTCCCTTTGGGCTGGAGTGAAAGGTCAGCTCTTCCCGCCCCGGGGAGGGAGAAGGGCCCTTTTCTCTCCGGAACTCGGCAAGGGGGAGCTCCGGAGGCTTCAGGTTTCGGGCGGCGAGGCCGCTTCGAGATCGGCGAGGAGCCGCTGGAGGCTCTCGCCGTGGTCGCGGGCGAGGTCGGGAAGGGGGGCGAGGGTCGTCTGGAGGCGGCGGGCGGCGGCCAGGGCGGCCCGGAGATGGAGGGCCGAGAGCTCCCGGTCGTCGCTGCGGGCGGCGGCTACCTCCCGGAACTGCTTGAGGACGGTGGGGTGGCTGCGCTCCTCCTCGAGGACGCTGCGGCGAAGGCCCGCGTATTCCTCGTCGGAGAAATCCCGCTCCTCCCGGGCCTGCCGCAGAAGGTCGACGGAGCGGAAGTCGGGCAGGGGGTTGAGCTCCGTGCGCCGGGCGAGGAGCTCGGGCTCCTCCTTTTCCAGGTAGCGGTAGGCGAGGGTGAGCTTCTGGGCCGTCGGTTTCTTGATGCGCACCTCCCGGGAGCAGTAGTCCTCGAAGGAGTCGTAGCCCCACTGGCGAAAGAGGCCCTGCCCCTGAACGGCCAGGAGCTTCTCCCCCAGCTCCACCCAGGAGGATTTGAAGCGCTTGGCGCTTGCCAGCACCTGGAAGCGTTCCGAGGAGGGGTCGAGCTCCCCCATGATCCGCTCGATGACCATCTCTGCCTTGGATTTCGGCGTCTCGCCCATCTGACCGTTCCCTTTCCCGTTGGGGAGGGGGGAGTTTAACACAGGACGCCCCCGGGGTGAAGGTTTTTGCCTTGGGTCCGCCGCTCCTTCGGGGTACAATGCGCCCCGACGAACTTCGCCCAAGGGAGAGCCTCTCTACCATGAAAAACAGGGATCGAAAGAGCCGCCCCCCCCGCGGGCCCCGGGAAGCCCCCCCCCAGGGGAGAGCAAAGGGTTATGTCCTCAGCCCCGAGACGGTGCGCATGCTCGAGCTCGGTCACCCCTGGGTGATCGCCGACGCCCACACCCGGCGCTGGCCCAAGGGAAGGGCCGGGGACGTGGTCCCCCTCGTGGAGGAGGGGGGGCGCCTGGTGGCGAGCGCCCTGCTCGACCCCTCCGACCGGGTCGTGGCCCGGGTGCTCGGGGGAGGGGCGGTGCGCCTCGACGGAGCCTGGGTGCGCGGGAAGCTCGAGTCGGCCCTCGCCCTGCGGCGGGCCCACCTCGATCTCTCCGATACGAGCGCCTGGCGCCTGGTGAACGGCGAGGGGGACGGCCTCCCCGGCCTCACCGTCGACTGCTGGGGGGAGCATCTCATGATCCAGCTCTTCAGCGCCGGCTGGGAGAGGCACCTGGAACTGATTGCCGACGCCCTCTGGGATCTTCTCTCCCCCCGGGGGATCTACGTCAAGTCCCGTCCCCAGCAGACCCGGGAGTTGGCGGCCACGGGGGAGGGGAAGCGCCTGAGCCGGCTGCTGCGGGGTGCTCCCCGCAAGGCTCGCTTCGCGGTGCGGGAGGGGGGGCTCAACTTCCTGGTCGACCTCGAGGAGGGGCTCGACACGGGCCTCTTTCTCGACCACCGCACGACCCGCCGCGAGCTCGCCGGGCGCCTGGCGGGGAAGAGTTTTCTGAACCTCTTCGCCTATACCGGCGCCTTCTCCGTCGCCGCGGCGGCGGCCGGCGCCTCCCGGGTGACCAGCGTCGATGTCTCGGAGTCCTACCTGGAGAGGGCCAGGGAGAACTTCGCCGCCAACGATCTGGAGGCCTGCGCCCACGAGTTTCTCGCCGCGGACTGCTTCGAGGCCCTCAAGGATTTGCGCCGTCAGGGGAGGCTCTTCGACGTCGTCTTCTTCGACCCCCCCTCCTTCTCCACCACCCGGCGCAGCACATTCACCACCCGGGGGGGGACGGCCGAGCTCACCGCCGCCTCCCTCGTCCTGCTTCCCCCCGGGGGGCTGCTCGTGGCCTCCTCCAATCACCAGAAGACCGATCTGGCCGACTACCTCAAGGAGCTGCGCCGTGGGGCCCTGCAGGCCGGTTGCGAACTGAGGGTCATCGGGGTGGGGGGGCAGCCCGCCGATTTTCCCTACCCTGTGACCTTTCCCGAGGGGCGCTACCTCAAGGTCGTCCTCGCCGTGAAGGGGTGAGTTTCCCCCGGGGCGGCAAAGCCCTTGCGAAAAAACGCCCCATCTGCTAAAAAGGCCCATTCAACTTATCCGCCAAGGAGGACCGAACACAATGGCATTGATGGACGGCAAGCGCGGCATTATTTTCGGTGTCGCCAACGATATGAGCATCGCCTGGGGGATCGCCCAGCAGCTCAAGGCCCACGGGGCCACCCTCGCCTTCACCTACCTCAACGACGCACTGGAGAAGCGGGTCCGCCCCCTGGCCGAGAGCCTCGGCTCCGACCTGATCCTTCCCTGCGATGTGGGGAACGATGCGGACATCGAGGCCACCTTCAAGGAGGTGGAGAAGCGCTGGGGGAGCATCGACTTCGTGGTTCACTCGGTGGCCTTCGCCAACCGCGAGGACCTCAAGAACCCCTTCAGCCAGACCAGCCGCGAGGGCTTCAAGCTTGCCATGGACATCAGCGCCTATTCCCTGGTGGCTGTCACCCGCTGCGCGGTCCCTCTGATGAATCAGGGGGGCTCCATCGTCACCCTGACCTACCTCGGCGCGACCCGGATGGTGCCCAACTACAACGTCATGGGAGTGGCCAAGGCGGCCCTGGAGTCTTCGGTGCG
>JBFHXN010000256.1:0-4541 GCA_041598955.1 Desulfuromonadales bacterium
ATACCCAGGTGCAGAAAGTCGAGGGGGACGCCTCGGGGCTCAAGGCCGTGGAACTGATCGACTCGAAAAGCGGCCAGACCCGCTCCCTTCCCCTGGAGGGACTCTTCGTCGCCATCGGGGTCACTCCCAAGGCCCATTTCCTGGCCGACCTCCTCGAGCTCGACGCCGAGGGGCACATCCTCACCGACGCCGAATGCCGCACCTCCAGGCCCGGGGTCTTCGCCGCAGGGGACGTGCGCAAGAAGATCCTCAAGCAGATCGCCACGGCCGTCGGCGACGGCGCCGTGGCAGCGATCATGGCGGAGAAGTATCTCGACGAACTGTGAGGAGGCCGATGAAAAACGGGCGAAGGTCATTCCTCGCGCCCGGTTGACCAGACAACTCCTCCCCTCCCCTGGAGGGAGGGGATCGAAGGGGAGGGGGGCAGGAACCCATCACTTCACCCTCACCCCGACCCTCTCCCATCAAGGGAGAGGGAGCTTTTCCCCTGCCAGCGCCTTTCTGTGAAACCGCTCTTTTTTCGCCTCACCCTCCCACCGACCAAAAGAATTGCGAGCGCCCCCCTTTTCTGCTAGAAATGGGTGCGCTCTAATTTTTGGTGGCACTTTTGGGAGGGTGGAGGATATGCTCGCCAAGGTCATCTCGGGGGCCCTCATCGGCATCGACGCCTACCCCGTGGAGGTGGAGGTCGACATCGCCCAGGGTCTTCCCCAGTTCGCCACCGTGGGACTCCCCGAGGGAGCGGTCAAGGAAAGCAAGGACCGGGTCAAGTCGGCCCTGCAGAATTCCGGCTTCCAGTTCCCCTCCCGGCGCATCACCATCAACCTCGCCCCGGCCGACGTAAAGAAGGACGGCGCCGCCTTCGACCTGCCGATGGCCGTCGGCCTGCTCTCGGCCACCGGGGTGATCCGGGCACGGACGGGTCCCCCCTTCGTGCTGATGGGGGAGCTCTCCCTCGACGGGCGGATCAAGCCGGTGCGCGGCGCCCTCCCCGTAGCGGTGGCCGCCCGGGGGTGGGACGTGGCGGGGCTGATCCTCCCCGAGGAGAATGTCCGGGAAGGGGCCATCGTCGACGCCCTTCCGGTCTACTCGGCCCGATCCCTGGGGGAGGTGGTCGCCTTTCTCAACGGCGAGAGCCTCCTGGAGCCCTGCCGGGTGGACCCCCGCGATCTCTTCGCGGCCTTTCCCCCCGCAGGGGAGGATTTCTCCGACGTGCGGGGGCAGCAGCATGTCAAACGAGCCCTGGAGGTGGCCGCGGCCGGGGGGCACAACCTGCTGATGGTCGGCCCTCCCGGAAGCGGCAAGACCATGCTCGCCCGGCGCTTTCCGACCATCCTGCCGCGCCTCTCCTTCGAGGAGGCCCTGGAGACCTCCAAAATCCATTCCGTCGCGGGGCTGCTCCCCAGCAAGGGGGCCCTCATCGCCGAGCGCCCCTTCCGCCACCCCCACCACACCATCTCCGACGCCGGCCTCATCGGCGGCGGCACCTACCCCCGCCCCGGCGAGGTGAGCCTCGCCCACCACGGCGTGCTCTTTCTCGACGAACTCCCCGAGTTCAAGAAAAACGTCCTCGAGATGCTGCGCCAGCCCCTGGAGGACGGCCAGGTGACCATCAGCCGCGCCGCCACCTCCCTGACCTACCCGGCCGCCTTCATGATGGTGGCCGCCATGAATCCCTGCCCCTGCGGCTTTTTGGGAGACACCCTGCGGGAGTGCACCTGCACCCCCCTGATGCTCCAGCGCTACCGCAGCCGCCTCTCGGGGCCCCTGCTCGACCGCATCGACCTCCATGTCGCCGTTCCCAGGGTCCCCCACCAGGATCTGGTCGATCCCGTGGATGCCGAGCCCTCCGCCGCCGTCCGGGAGAGGGTCGAGGCGGCCCGGCAGCGCCAGCGCGAGCGCCTCGCCGGGGCCGGCCACTGCAACGCCCGCCTCTCGGCCCGGCTCATCCGCCGCTTCTGCCCCGTCGACGCCGAGGGGGAGCGGCTTCTCGAGATGGTTACCGACAAGCTCGGCCTCTCGGCCCGCAGCTACACCCGCATCCTCAAGGTCGCCCGGACCATCGCCGACCTCGCCGGCAGCGACGCCATCCTGAGGCCCCACCTGGCCGAGGCCATCCAGTACCGCCACCTCGACCGGCAGGGGCCGGGCTGAGGACTTCTTCTCCAGATGTTCCGTCCCCTTCCTTGTCTCCCCCAAGGGGGCTGGGCTTGACCTTTTCCTGCACAGGCATTATTTTGGCGGCTCTTCCATCACGTCGGTTCCCTTCCAGCCTGCGACTGCAATCCCGGCGAGGGAAGGGGAACCCCAACGAAAGGATTTCTCGCAATGCCCAGCCTCAAGGGAAGCCGCACCGAAAAAAACCTGCTCAAATCCTTCGCCGGCGAAAGCCAGGCCCGCAACCGATACACCTACTTCGCCTCCGTGGCCAAGAAGGAGGGGTACGTGCAGATCGCCGATATCTTCGAGGAGACGGCCAACCAGGAAAAGGAGCACGCCAAGCGCTTCTTCAAATTCCTCGAAGGGGGTGACGTGGAGATCACCGCCTGCTTCCCGGCGGGACGGTATGGGACCACCGCCGAGAATCTTCTGGCCGCGGCCATGGGGGAGCACGAGGAGCACAGCGACCTCTACCCCGGCTTCGCCGCCGTGGCCAAGGAAGAGGGCTTCGGGGAGATCGCCGCGGTCTGGAACCATATCTCCGTCGCCGAGAAGCAGCACGAGAAGCGCTACCGCGACCTGCTGGCCAACCTGGAGCAGGGGCGGGTCTTCCAGCGCCAGGAGGCCGTCGTCTGGCGCTGCCGCAACTGCGGCTTCCTCCACACGGGGAAGGGGGCTCCCGAGACCTGCCCCGCCTGCATCCACCCCCGGGCCCACTTCGAGCTGCTGGGGGAGAACTGGTAAATCCCGAAAATCCTGCGTCCGGGCCACCGGCCTCGATCGACAGCCGCTGAAACGCCGAAAGCCCCGCAGACTCTGCGGGGCTTTCCTTTTGCACGGCGTCGGGCGGGAGAGAGACTCCGATCCCCCGTCCCGTTCTTTTTTACTTCTTCAGGGCCGCCAGGGCCTCGTCGGCCGTCTGGTCGTAGCGGGAGCGCTCCCGGGCGGCCAGCTTCTGAAGCCCTTCCAGGATGGCCGGGTATTTCAGGGCCAGGATCCGCGCCGCCAGAAGGGCCGCGTTGCGGGAGCCGTCGATGGCCACCGTGGCCACGGGAACCCCGGGGGGCATCTGCACGGTGGAGAGGAGGCTGTCCCAGCCCGTCAGGGGGCCGTTGCCCAGGGGGAGGCCGATGACGGGGAGCAGGGTGTGCCCGGCGATGACCCCCGAGAGGTGGGCGGCCACCCCGGCGCAGCCGATGAGAACCTCGACCCCGTCGCGGTGGGCCCGGTCGATGTAGGCGAGGACCTTGTCGGGGGTCCGGTGGGCCGAGGCGACCACGATCTCGCTCGCGATGCCCAGCTCGGCCAGGGTGTCGCGCACCTTGACCACCGTCGGCAGGTCGTTGGGGCTCCCGGTCAGGATCCCGACCAGGACCTTGCCCGCCACTGCGTCCGCACTGCCTTTACCTGCTTGCGCCATGTTGCTGCTCCTTCGAACAAAGGGTGAATGGGCCCGCGCGCTGCGCGGGGCTAAACTTCATGGTGGGACCGGCCCGCCCGCTGGGCGCGCCCGTCAGGCCTCTTTGCTCTTCCCCTTCGACAGGGAGCGCAGAACCGAGACCGCCAGGAGGATCCCCGTGAGGGGCAGGATCGCCCAGACCAGGCCTGCTGTGACCAGGGGGAGGAGGCTGCTCCCCGTGGAGGCCAGGGTCAGGTAGAGAAGATAGACGACATAGTACCCCAGGAGCAACCCCCCCTCCCAGCGCGCGATCTCATGCCCGGTGAAAAAGATCGGCAGGCAGAGCAGAGCCACTGCCGTCATGACCGGGATGTCGAGCCGCAGGGCCTCGGCGGCCACCGGCACCCCGTCGGGAGAGACCAGGGCGGTGATCCCCAGGACCGTCAGCAGGTTGAAGAGATTGCTCCCGACGATATTGCCGACGGCGATCTCCCTCTGCCCCCTCAGGCTGGCCAGCACCGACGTGGCCAGCTCGGGCAGGGAAGTCCCAATGGCCACGATGGTGAGCCCGATGACCAGATCGCTCACCCCGAAGGCCCGGGCGAGGGAGACGGCTCCCGTCACCAGCCCTTTCGACCCGAGCCCGAGAAGGAGCAGTCCCCCCAGGATGAGGGCGATCTGACGGGCCAGCCGGTGGGTCGGGGCGTCCTCGGAATCGGCCACCGCGGCGGGAATCTTCAGCCCCCCCGCCCCATGCCCGTTTTCCCGGCGGCTGCGCCGGATGGCCCAGACCGTGTAGACCACCACTCCGGCAAAGAGGAGCAGCCCTTCCCAGCGCCCAAGGCGCCCGTCGAGGGCCAGGCCCCAGACGAGCAGGGAGGCCCCGATCACCAGGAGGACCTCCACCCGGATCAGCTTCCGGGAGACGACCAGGGGCGCCGCCAGGGCCGAGAGCCCCAGGATCAGCAGGGTATTGCAGATA
>JBFHXN010000257.1:0-4533 GCA_041598955.1 Desulfuromonadales bacterium
GACCCTGGTGCGCCTGAAGGACGTCGGCCGGGTGGAAATCGGTCCCGAGTCGGTGCGTCAGAGTCTGCGGTACAACGGAGGCAAGGCGGTTGCCCTGGGGCTGGTCAAGCAGTCGGTGGCCAATCCCCTGGAGATCTCCCAGGCCCTGCGGAAGATGATGCCCGAGCTCCAGAAATCCCTTCCCCAGGGGATGGAGGCCCAAATCGTCTACGACAGTTCGATCTTCATCGAGCGCTCCATCGAAAATGTGTTCCAGTCGATTTTCGAAGCGGTCGCCCTGGTGCTGCTGATCATCTTCGTCTTTCTGCGCAGCTTCCGCTCCACCCTGATCCCGCTGGTGACCATTCCCGTGTCCCTGGTCGGCTCCTTCGCCCTGATGTGGGCCCTGGGCTTCTCCATCAACACCCTGACCCTTCTGGCGATGGTCCTGGCCGTCGGGCTGGTGGTCGACGACGCCATCGTCGTGCTGGAAAACATCCACCGCCATGTGGAAGAGGGGCTGACGCCGACCGTGGCGGCGATCCGGGGAATGCGGGAGATCGGTTTCGCCGTCATCCTCATGACCCTGACGCTGGCTGCGGTCTACGTGCCCGTGGCGATGATGGAGGGGCGCACCGGCAAGCTCTTCACCGAGTTCGCCCTGACCCTGGCCGGAGCGGTTCTCGTCTCGGGCTTCGTGGCGCTGACCCTGACCCCGATGATGTGCGCGAGGATGCTGCGCCACCAGCCAAGGCACAACAGGCTCTTCAACCTGATGGAGAGCTTCTTCACCGGCCTCGAGCGGGGTTACGGGCGGCTGCTCGGATGGTCCTTGCGGACGGTGGCGGTAGGCCTGGTCCTCGCCGCCGCGGCCGGCGCCGGTTCCTGGTTTCTGATCCGGGCCCTCCCCTCGGAGATGGCGCCCCTGGAGGACCGGGGGGTCTTCATGGCCTTCGTCATCGCCCCCGACGGCGCCAACCTGGAGTACACCGATCACTACCTGAAGCAGGCCGAAGGGCTGCTTCAGAAGGTGCCGGAAGCCAAAGGGGTCTTCGCCACCACCGGTTTCGGTGGCAAGGTGACCGAGGGGATCTCCTTCGTCGAACTCCAGGACTGGGAGGAGCGGCAACGCTCCTCGCTGCAGATCGCCGGGGAGCTCGGCCCCAAACTCTTCGGTATCCCGGGGATCCTGGGCTTTCCCATTACCCCGCCCTCCCTCGGTCAGTCCTTCATGAACCAGCCGGTGCAGTTCGTCGTCAAGACCACCGATTCCTACCTCGAATTGAACGACCAGCTCGATAGTCTCATGGCGGAGGTGAGAAAAAATCCCCGGATCCTTGCCCCTCGCACCGACCTCAAGCTCAACTCGCCTGAACTGCGTCTCGCGGTCGACCGGGACCGGGCGGCGGATCTGGGGGTGGGGGTCGCCCTCATCGGCCGCACCATCGAAACCCTGATGGGAGGGAGGGACGTGACCCGCTTCAAGCTGGACGGTGAGCAGTACGACGTCATCGTCAAGATCGAGGATGATCTGCGCGCCACCCCCGACGACCTCAACCGCATCCACGTGCGCAGCGCCTCGGGAGAGATGATCCCCCTCTCCAGCCTGGTGACCATCCGGGAGGGGGTCACCGCCCAGTCCCTCAACCACTTCAACCGCAGCCGCGCCGCCATCATCAGCGCCAATCTGGCCCCCGGCTACTCCCAGGGGGAGGCGCTGGCTTTTCTGGAAGAGGCTGCCGCGCGCATCCTGCCGGAGACCGCCCGCATCGACTACCAGGGGCAGTCCCGGGAGTTCAAGGAGAGCAGCGCAGGTCTGCTGCTCACCTTCGCCCTGGCGCTGATCATGATCTACCTGATGATGGCGGCCCAGTTCGAATCTTTCGTCGACCCCCTGATCATCCTCTTCACCGTCCCCCTCTCCATGGCCGGTGCGTTGCTGGCCCTCTACGCCACGGGCAGCACCCTGAGCATCTACAGCCAGGTGGGGCTCATCACACTCGTGGGGCTGATCACCAAGCACGGGATCCTCATCGTCGAGTTCGCCAACCAGCTGCAGGAGCGGGGCAAGGAAAAGCTCGAGGCGATCCTCGAAGCGGCCACCCTGAGGTTGCGCCCCATCCTCATGACCACCGGAGCGATGGTGCTGGGAACCATTCCCCTGGCCCTGGCCACCGGGGCCGGGGCTGAGAGCCGCTCCCAGATCGGCTGGGTCATCGTGGGGGGGCTGACCCTGGGGACGGTGCTGACCCTCTTCGTCATCCCGGCGGCCTATATGCTCCTGGCCGGGAGGCGCGCACCGGCTGAAAGGACCGAGTCCGTCCCCCTTGTCACCGAAGACGCCTCCTCGGTGGAAGCCTGAGTGGCCAACAGAGAGATGATGATCATGAAAAAGACCATGCACAGAGGAATCCGGTTGCTTCTCGCCCCCCTTCTCCTGACGGGGTGCGCCCTGGGGCCGAACTATCTGAATCCGGGGGTGGAGGTCCCGCCGGCCTACCGGGAGAATGTCCATTGGAAGGAGGCCTCCCCCCAGGATCAGCTCCCCCGGGGCGCCTGGTGGCGAATCTACGACGATCCCGCCCTCGATGCCCTGGAGGCGCTGGCCGCCGGGGCCAACCAGGACCTCGCCGCCGCCTTCGCCCGGGTGAACCAGGCCCGGGCCATCGCCCGCGTCGATGCTGCCGGGCTTCTTCCCCGGGTCGACCTGAACGCCTCGGCGGCCCGCTCCCGCACCTCCGGTGATTTCACCTTGACCGGGGAGGGGAGCACCGGCAACAGCTTCTTTCTCCCCCTCGACCTGAGCTACGAGGTCGACCTCTGGGGGCGGGTGCGCCGTTCAGTGGAGGCTTCCAGGGCCGATGCCGCCGCCAGCCTGGCCGATTACCAGAGCGTCCTGCTGACCCTGCAGACGGAGGTGGCCCGCAACTATTTCGCCCTGCGGGCCCTCGATGCCGAAATCGATCTGCTCCTGCGCACCCTCGAGCTGCGCCGGGAGAACCTCGGGATGGTCCGCAGCCTCTTCCGGCATGGCCAGGTGGGGCAGCTCGACGTCTCCAGGGCCGAAACGGAGCTGGCCGCCACCGAGGCCGAGACCGCCGGAGTGCGCAAGAGGCGGGCCGAGCTGGAGCACGCCCTGGCGGTGCTGGTGGGCAAACCGGCTGCGGCTCTCGAACTTGCCTCCTCCCCTCTCGATCTGAAGCCCCCCCAGGTGGAGGCGGGACTCCCCTCGAGTCTTCTGGAGCGACGGCCCGATGTGGCTTCGGCCGAGCGGCGGATGGCGGCAGCCAGCGCCCGCATCGGGGTGGCCAAGACGGCCTTTTTTCCTGCCGTCAGCCTGACCGGAAGCGCCGGCTACTCCAGCACCGAGGCCTCCTCTCTTCTGGACTGGGACAACCGCACCTGGGGTCTGGGTCCGGCCGTTTCCCTGCCGATCTTCGAGGCGGGGCGCAACTCGGCCAACCTGCGACGGGCCCGGGCCTCCTACGAGGAGGCCGTGGCCCGCTACCGCCAGCAGGTGCTGGTGGCCTTCGCGGAGGTGGAGGACGCCCTCTCGGGCCTGCGCCACCTCTCCGACCAGGCTGCGGCGCAGGCGGAGGCGGTGGCGGCCTCCCGGCAGGCGGCGGAGCTTTCCGGCAAGCGGTATCGCGCCGGGCTGGTCAGCTATCTCGAGGTCGTCGACAGCGAGAGGACGGCCCTTCAGGCCGAGCGCGGCGCCGTCCAGACTCTCGGAGAGCGCATGCAGACCGGCGTCCTTCTGATCAAGGCCCTGGGGGGCGGGTGGGACGACGGGACGATTTGAGAGGGGAGTCGCAGGAGGGAGACTGCCCGAGACGAGCTTCGCCCGGCGTTCGGGCAAGACGGAGAAAGAGGACGGTGCGGGATGGATAAAATCAGCATATCCTGCGAGGAACAACTCGTCGCCGGCCCCAGGAGGGATGGTCTTTCCTGGGCGCGATTGCTGGGAAAGGCTCTGAGGGCAGCGGGACTTGGCCTTTTCCTGGCTGCCTGGGGGATGGGGGAATACCTTCTCTTCTCCCTCCTCGGCTGGGCCCTGGCCCTGGCAGGGAGCCTCTTCCTGGGCGGCTTCGCCCTGGTCGTGGTGGCTGCCTTTTTCTATAAGGACCCGGCCAGAAGCGATCTCGAGGGAGGGGAGTAGCCGTCGGGCGACTCGCGCCGCGGGACGGCTCCTTCTGAGGACCGACTCACATCATCGGGCCAGACCCTTCCGGCTGCATTCCTCAGGCCGGGCCGGGGTCGGGCCCTTCCTTTTCAGTTCAAGTCGAAGAACAGGAAGGTCGCCTCCTTCCCCGCGGTCAGGACCAACCCCTTTTCCTCGCTCGCCGAGGCTCCATCCCCGGCCACCAGGTTCAGGCCGTTGAGGGCCAACTCCCCTTCGACCATCTGAAGCCACCCGTGGCGTCCCATCCCCAGGGGGACCTCCAGGGACCTTTTCCCCTCCAGGGTGACGGCGTAGATCCCCACGTCCCGGCGCAAGGTTGCCGATCCATCCCGGCCGTCCCCCGAAGCGATCAGCCGCAGGCTGTTTTTCTC
>JBFHXN010000258.1:0-4528 GCA_041598955.1 Desulfuromonadales bacterium
TTCATGGCGATTCTCCTATTCTGATACAGGAAGAATCGCACGAACCTGTGACAACCTATGTCACAACCTTTTTATTGGTTATAGGACCGTAGAAGAAAGGGGGTGATGGAATCCAAAAGGGCCCCGGACAATCCAGATCCTCCCGGACCGGCTTGAGGGTTCGGGAGGATCTGGATTGAAAAAATCGCAACCACTCTCCGATCAAACTCAAGGAGGTAGAGACCATGAAAAAGCTCTTTGTCGTCCTGACCGCTGCCGTTCTGCTCCTGCCCGCAGGGGCACTGACGGCATCCGCTCAGCTCACCCCGAAGCAGGAGCTCGGCAAAAACCTCTATTTCGACACCTACCTTTCCCTTCACCACAACCAGTCCTGCGGCAGCTGCCACATGCCCCCTGGCTGGGCCGACCCGAGAAACGCCGCCGACCCCCTCAATCTGGTCGTCTCTGAAGGCTCCATCCCTGGCCTGTTCGGAGGACGCAATGCCCCCAGTTCGGCCTACGCCGCCTTCAGTCCCTTCTTCGGATGGGATGGCGGCGCCGGGCTCTACGTGGGCGGGCAGTTCTGGGACGGCCGGGCCAACACCCTCAAGGACCAGGCCAAGGGGCCCTTCCTCAATCCGGTGGAGATGGCCATGCCGAGCCAGGCCGCCGTTCTCGCCGCCGTCGCCGACCCCATGAACCCCCTGAGCCCCGTCTATCAGGCCCAGTTTCAGTCCGTTTACGGAGTCGACCTGGTCAACCTCGACCTCTCCAACCCCATCCTGGTCGGGGCGGTCTACGACATGCTCGCCGAGGCCATCGGCGATTTCGAGAAAAGCACCGAGCTGAGCGCCTTTACCTCGAAGTTCGACTATGTCCTCGCCGGCATGGCGACCTTCACCAAGGAGGAGCGCAAGGGACTCAAGCTCTTCGAGGGGAAAGCCAAGTGCGCCCTCTGTCACCTGAGCCAGCCCCAGATCGCACCGGACGGCGTGAGCGTCCTTCCTCCCCTCTTCACCGACTTCACCTATGACAACCTCGGCATTCCCAAGAGCATGAATCCCCTTCTGGCCGCCAGTCCCGTCGACTTCGGCCTCGGCGGTCGCCCCGACATCGCACTGCTCGACCCCAACGGGCTGCAGCTCGGCAAGTTCAAGGTGATGACCCTGCGCAACATCGCCCTGACGGCCCCCTACGGCCACAACGGCTATTTCACCACCCTCACCGACATCGTCAATTTCTACAACACCGCCGGCATCCCCGGCATGTGGCCGTCGCCGGAGGTCCCCCAGAACGTCAACCGCGCCGAACTCGGCGACCTGAAACTCTCCCCTGATGAGGTCGCGAATCTGGTCGCCTTCATGATGACCCTCAGCGACGGATACCGCCCGGGGCCCTCGCCCCTGGTCTTTGCCTTCCCCCCCATGCCCTGAAAATCAGAGGGGATGAGCCAGCTCCATCCAGGCCCCGGACCGATCGGTCCGGGGCTTTTCATTCCGCGCCAAATTTCCGGAACACCGTGTCAAAGACTCCCGCTTCCAACTCCCCTTCCCACCCCTTTCCCCACTGAAGATTCGAAGCGGCAAGGGGCAAAATGGGGGAAATCCGCTTCCGGTGGGGGCTGGCCGGAGAATACAAAATGTTACCCAGGATTGGTCTGCCCCTTGCAGATAAGAAGGGCAAGCAGCGATAGAATGATTCAACGGGGGAGAGGGGGCACCATGAAGGGGAAGAGGATCATCGTCATCGACGACTGCAAGCTGACCCTGGCCATGGCCAGGGACATCCTCGAGGAGGCCGGGCACCAGGTGGTGACGGCCGAGACGGGGATCGAGGCCAACGAGCACATCTACGGGCTGCCCAGGCCGGAGCTGATCCTCATCGACGTGGTCATGCCGATGCTCAACGGCGACCGCAAGGTGCGCCTGCTCAAGGACAGGGAGGTGAGCCGGGAGATTCCCGTCGTCCTCATGTCGACGAAATCCGAGGAGGAACTGCACGAACTGGCCGCGGCCTCCGGAGCCGACGGCTTCCTGCAGAAGCCCCTCACCCATGAAAAACTTCTGGGGCTCGTGGAGCGGTTTCTCTGATCAAACAACCCGCGGACTCCGACCAGGAAAAAGCGCCGCCCCCGGCTTGGGGAGCGGCGCTTTTTGGTCACTGATCTTTATTGATCTTCAGCGAGCCTTCCCCCTTTGGCAAAGGGGGAAGGGGAGATTTGTCCTGACCTGCCCAGGCAAGGAAAACCGATCACCCTTCTCCGGTCAGGCCCGTGAGACGAAGCGGCACTCCCGGGTGTCGACCTTGATCGTCTCGCCGGCTTCGAGATAGCCCGGCACCTGGATGCGCAGCCCCGTCTCGAGCAGGGCCTCCTTGGTCTGGGCCGTGGCGGTGGCATGCTTGATGGCCGGGGGGGTCTCGGTGACGGTGAGTTCCACGATCATGGGGGGATCGACCATCACCACCCTCCCCTGGAAGACTCCGAGCTGCACGCTGGCCCCTTCGAGAAGGTAGCCCTGCACGGGCTCGAAGAGCTCCTCGCCGAGCTCGTACTGCTCGTAATTCTCCTGATCCATGAAGACTCCGCCGTCGCCGCTGGCATAGAGAAACTGCCCCTTGCGCCGCTCGAAGTCGGCCTCGTCGACCTTGTCTCCGGCCTTGAAGGTCTTCTCCAGCACCTGCCCGGTGAGCAGGTTGCGGTACTTGGTCTTGACCAGCGTGTTCCCTCCCCGGGCCGAGGGGGACTGGGTGGTCAGGTCGAGGATCAGGCAGGGGGAACTGTCGAGCTGGATGACCAGCCCGCGCTTGAAATCGGCGGTTGTCAGCATGGCGTCCGTCTCCTTGGATTCGCAAATCGGCGGGACTGTAGCATGAAAAAAGGGGGGAAGACAATTGCCGGCGGGGAGAATTTTTCGATGACAAGGAATGGGTGGATATGCTTAAATGTGCGGTCCTTTCCGAAGGACCCCGATCCGGAACCATACCGCATCCAGGAGAATGATTTATGTACACCTGCGCCGACCTGAAAAAAGGGCTTAAAGTCATCATCGACGGGGAGCCCCACGTCATCGCCCAGTTCGACTTCACCAAACCCGGCAAGGGGCAGGCCCTCTACAAGTGCAAGCTGCGCAACATGATCACCGGCTCGCTCTTCGACCGCACCTACCGCTCGGGGGAGAGCTTCGAGCCGGCGAGCCTCGACGAGAGGGAGATGCAGTACCTCTACCAGGACGAGAATGGCTACGTCTTCATGGACAACCGCAGCTACGAGCAGGTTACCCTCTCCCCGGAGGTCCTGGACGACGACAAGTACTTCCTCATCGACAACATGCAGGTGAACATCCTGATGTTCGGCGACCGGGCCATCGGCATCACGTTGCCCAACTTCGTCAACCTGCGGGTCACCCAGTCCGACCCCTGGGTCAAGGGGGACACGGCCGCCGGGAACAACAAGCCGGCCACCGTCGAGACGGGCTACACCCTGCAGGTCCCTTCCTTCGTCGACGAAGGGACCCTGATCCAGATCGACACCCGCACGGGCCAGTACGTGACCCGGGTGAAGGAATAGCCTCCGTGGAGCCGAACTGGGCACTGGCCAGGAAACGGCCGGTCCTTGAAAAAAGGGCCCGGATCCTCCAGAGGATCCGGGCCTTCTTCGTCGAGGAGGGGTGCCTCGAAGTGGAAACCCCCCACCTCATCCCCGCCAACGCCCCCGAGACCCACATCGACGCCGTGGCCGCCGGAGGCGGCTACCTGCAGACCTCCCCCGAACTCTGCATGAAGCGGCTGCTCGCCGCCGGCTATCCCAGGCTCTTCCAGCTCTGCCGCGTCTGGCGGGGCAATGAGAGAGGAGGGCGGCACCTCCCCGAGTTCACCCTCCTCGAGTGGTACCGCGCCGGCTCCGACTACACCTCCCTGATGGAGGACTGTGAAAACCTCCTGGCGGCCTTGGTGCCGGAGGGACGGCTCACCTTCCGGGGGGAAACCGTCGGGCTCGCCTCCCCCTGGGAGCGGCTGACGGTGACCGAGGCCTTCGCCCGCCATGCCTCCCTTCCCCTGGAGGAGGCCCTCGCCCTGGACCGTTTCGATGAACTCCTCGCCCTCGAAGTCGAGCCCCACCTGGGCCGGGAAAGGCCGACCTTTCTCACCGAGTACCCGGCGCAACTGGCCGCCCTGGCACGAAAAAAGCCCGACGACCCCAGGGTCGCCGAGCGCTTCGAACTCTACATCGCCGGAATGGAACTCGCCAACGCCTTTTCCGAACTGACCGACCCCGCCGAGCAGCGGGAGCGTTTCGAGCGGGACGAGGCGACCCGCCGCTCCGCAGGCAAGCCCCCCTCTCCCCTTCCGGAAACGTTCCTCCGGGAGCTCGCCTCCCTCCCCGGCGCCGCCGGCATCGCCCTGGGGGTCGACCGCCTGGTGATGCTCCTCACCGGCGCCGACTCCATCGACGAGGTGGTGGCCTTCACCCCCGAAGAGCTCTACATGTGGATGAATCAGGATGACGTAAATGTCAACATCTACATCCTGTTACTCCGATGCCTGACAA
>JBFHXN010000259.1:0-4507 GCA_041598955.1 Desulfuromonadales bacterium
GTTGCTCCGCGCTTCCTCACCCTCCCCGCCCTCAGAGAGGGCATAATCAGCCAGCTGGTCAAAGAACTGGGAAGCGAGGTCCGCTTTACTGAAATGTACTGGGCCTGAGCTACGACGCCACGGAGGATGTCCGCAAGGCCCTCTCCTGCGTCTTCCGGGTGGGGCAGCGCTTCGGCCTCGGCCACGTGGTCGACGTGCTGCGGGGAGCCGACAGCGAGCGGATCCGCCAGCTCGGCCACGACCGCCTCTCCACCTACGGCATCGGCCGGGAGCAGAGCCGGGAGACCTGGGCGGGGCTGCTGCGGCAGCTGATCCACCTCGGCTACCTGCAGCAGGATGTCGGCAACTTCTCCGTGCTGCGCCTCACCGAGGCGGCCCGCCCCCTCCTGCGGGGGGAGAAGAGCCTCACCCTGGCCCGCCCCCGTCTCAAGGCGGTGGCCAAGAAGGCCGGAAAGAACAGGGACCTGCCCGGGGAGGCCGACCCGGCCCTCTTTCAGCGGCTGCGCCTTTTGCGCAAGGAGCTGGCCGACGCCGCCGGCGTTCCCCCCTTTGTCATCTTCGGCGACGCCACCCTGGTCGAGATGGCCGCCCGGCAGCCGGGGAGCGACGAGGAGCTTCTCGCCGTCAACGGCGTGGGGCGGGTGAAGCTGCAGCGGTACGGCTCCCTCTTCCTGGAGGCCATCCGGGGCCACGCCCGGGGCGGTTGACGGCTGGGGAGGGGACGGGATAAGGTGAACGTTCGCCCGGTTGGCCATCCATCAATCCATCCCATTGCCTTCAAAGGAAGTCTCCATGTCCGATTCCCAGCCCGCCGCGGAGGAACAGCTCGCGGTGATCGAATGGCACTGGCTCCGCCCCCACCTGGAGCGTGACGCCCTGATCCTCGTCGCCCCCGACCTTTCCCTCGAGGAGGCCGCGGCCCGCATCGCCGCCGACGACACCGCCACCGTGGGGGGGTGGATCGCCGAGGGGCGCCTGGTCAAGCCAACCGCCGCCCAGATCGAGGCATGGAACGGCGATCCGGCCCGCCCCTTCGCAACGCTCATCGTCCAGCCCTTCGTCCTGGCCCGCGAAATCAACCCCAGCTCCGGAGAGTGACCATGTCCGACGAGACCCCCCTGTCCTGCGCAAAGTGCAGCGCCCTCTGGCAGAAGCAGGGGACGACCAACTGCTGGAGCGATCCCAAGAGCCGCCCCGGACGGCCCTCCTACTGCCCCTCAGAGCGGGAAGCGGAGGTCATCGAGGAGTCCTTCCGCAAGTACACCGGCAGCGACGCCGACGCCAAACTGGCCCGGGTGGCCGCCGTGGTCGAGGGGCTCTGCTACCAGCCCGTCCCCGGGAGCGATGCGGTCAACGCCCGCTGGACCCGGGTCGAGGACACCATCGCCCTCGCCAAGCTCATGGGGTGGAAGAAGGTCGGCATCGGGACCTGCATCGGCCTGCTCGAGGAGAGCAGCCGCCTCTCGGATATCCTGAGAGCCCAGGGGTTCGAGCCCCTCTCGGTCTGCTGCAAGGCCGGCAGCATCGACAAGCTCGAACTGGGAATCGATGAGAAATACAAGGTGCGCCCAGGCACCTTCGAGCCGGCCTGCAACCCCATCGCCCAGGCGAGGCTTCTCAACGAGGCCGGCACCGACATGAATGTCATCGTCGGGCTCTGCGTGGGCCACGACATGCTCTTCGCCAAATATTCCGAGGCCCCCGTCACCACCCTGGTGGTCAAGGACCGGGTCACGGGCCACAATCCCGCGGCGGTCCTCTACGGGCAGAATTTCTACTACAAGAGGCTGCAGAAGCAGATGGTGGTTGTGCCGGAGGGGGAGAAGGAGGGGGGATAAGGGGCGAGGGATAGCCCACCGGAAGGATCGCAAAGGCCGGACCTCTCAAGGTTCGGCCTTTTTTTTGCGATTTCCCATAGGTTTGAGGGCTCACCCCCTTCAGGATCGCCGAGCGGAGGCCTTTTCATCCGGGGCCATCGGGGACGAATGTCCGAAGCCGCAGGCAAGTTTTCGTCCCCGCCAGGCCGGGCGGGACCGGCCATTCTTGTGGAAAATCTCCGGGGGTCGCGCCCCCCGACGGCGCCCTACTCTTTTGCTGTGCGGCAAAAGAGTAGGCAGTCAAAGCTTTCTGGTAGGGTGGAATAAGGCCCGCAGGG
Organism: Desulfuromonadales bacterium; assembly: GCA_041598955.1. Lineage (GTDB taxonomy): Bacteria > Desulfobacterota > Desulfuromonadia > Desulfuromonadales > JBFHXN01 > JBFHXN01. Next base: position 2,156 of record JBFHXN010000259.1, read on the forward strand.
GTGTTTCCACCATTTCGGTCGGATGGTCGGTGGGAACGCTTCGCTTATCCCACCCTACATGGCTGCGGCGAAGGGGAGTTCCCAAGGCAACCCAGAACCGTTGAAACCCTCATTGTCTCCCCTCGCAGGTTTTTGCCCAAAGGCTTCAAGGTGTCGCCCGCATAATTCTTGACATCTCCCCCTTGTCAGAATAAAATTCGTCCATAATGGAACAATTCAGAACGATCGACGACACCGACCTCCAGATCCTGCACATCCTTCAGGAGAAGGCCCGCATCCCCAACGCCGAGGTCGCCCGGCAGGTCGGCATGGCTCCTTCGGCCGTGCTGGAGCGCATCCGCAAGCTCGAGGAGCGGGGGATCATCGAGGGGTACGAGGTGCGCCTCAACCCCCGTCCCTTCGGCCAGGGGCTGACCGCCTTCATGCTGGTGGAGACCGACCCCGCCGGCAACGGAAAACTCGGGCCGAAGCTGGGGGAAATCACCGGGGTGCAGGAGGTCCACCAGGTCACCGGACCCGACGGCTACCTGGTCAAGCTGCGGGCCTCGGGAACCGAGGAGCTGGGGCGCATCCTGCGGGAGGAGATTCAGCCCCTCCCCGGCGTGCGGGGGACGCGGACCCAGATCGTCCTCTCGACCTTCAGGGAGACGCGCAAGATCGCCTTGGATATTTCACAGAGCACCTGAAATGACCAAAGAGTGTCCCCCCTCCCTTGCGGGGTGGGGGTATGGGGGAGGGTGAGAGTGCGCCCGGACCAGGCCACCCCCACCCCGACCCTCCCCCCTCAAGGGGGAGGGAGGCCAGGAGGAATCCAGCAAGCTCAAAGAGCCATCAGCCGCCGATAGGAGATTCAACCCATGCCCATGTCCGACGCCTTCAAGAAGCGCCTTTTCCCCCGGGTGAAGGAGATCGCCGCCCACTACGGCACCCCCTTTCACATCTACGACGAGGCCGGCATCCGCGAAACAGGCGAGAGCCTGAAGAAGGCCTTCGCCGGCATCCCCGGATACCAGGAGTACTTCGCCGTCAAGGCCCTGCCCAACCGCCGCATCCAGCAGTTGATGAAGGAGATGGGCTTCGGCTTTGACTGCTCCTCCATCCCCGAGCTGATCCTCGCCCGCGAAGTCGGCGCCCGGGGGGAGGAGATCATGTTCACCTCCAACAACACCAGCCTGGAGGAGTTCGAGTTCGCCGCCAGGGACGGAGGCTGCATTCTCAACCTCGACGACATCTCCCTGATCGACAAGGTCCCCGCACCCTTCCCCGAGCTGATCTGCTTTCGCTACAATCCGGGACCCCGCCGCACGGGCAACATCATCATCGGCAACCCCGTCGAGGCCAAGTACGGCGTCACCCACGAGCAGGTGGTGGAGGCCTACCGCCGGGCCCGGGACCGCGGCGCGAAGCGCTTTGGCCTGCACACCATGGTCGCCTCCAACGAGCGGGACTACACCTACATGGTGGAGACGGCCCGCATGGTCCTCAGCCTGGCCGAGATGGTGGAGGAGGCCCTCGGCATCCGCTTCGAGTTCGTCAACATCGGCGGCGGCTTCGGCATCCCCTACAAGCCCGAGGACCAGCCGTTGAACCTCAAGGCCATGGCCGCAGAGATCACCGCTCTCTTCGACGCCTTCGGGAAGAAGCACGGCTACGCCCCCAGGATGGTCATGGAGAGCGGCCGTTTCATGACCGGCCCCCACGGCGCCCTGGTGACCACCGCCATCAACCACAAAGACACCTATCGCAAGTACGTCGGCGTCGATGCCTGCATGTCATCGCTGATGCGGCCGGCCCTCTACGGCTCCTACCACCATATCGACGTGGTCGGAAAAGAGAATGCCCCGAAAACCGAGACCTGCGACGTGGTCGGGTCGCTGTGCGAGAACAACGACAAGTTCGCCGTCGAGCGACCCCTGCCGAAAATAGACGAGGGGGACCTGGTGGTCATCCACGACACCGGCGCCCACGGCCATGCCATGGGCTTCCAGTACAACGGGCGGCTTCGTCCCAAGGAGCTGCTGCTGCGCACCGACGGCACCGTGGAGCTCATCCGCAGGGCCGAGACGGTGGAGGACTACTTCATCACCTACAATTTCCAGCCGGACGTCTTCAAGCCGGCGGGGAAGTAAGGGACCAGGAGAGCTCCCCGACGGCGGATTCAAAATTTTCGGCGGCGGGGGTGTCGAAGCGTACAAGACGTGAGAATGGGTCGGCCCGACAGCCGGCCCTTTCTCCTTTTCAGGAAGGCGCTTTTCCCATTGACCGCCATTCCGGTCGGGAATATCATGCCGACTCGAGCCGGGGGGGACTTGTCCCGGCTGCCTAAGAGACGGATATCTGGGTGTCTGCGCA
>JBFHXN010000260.1:0-4500 GCA_041598955.1 Desulfuromonadales bacterium
CATCCCCGGCATCATATAGTCGAGGAGAACGAGCGGAGGGGATGCGCGGCGGATTTCCTCAAGCCCCTCCAGACCGTTTTCGGCGGTCACGACCTGATACCCCCTGCTACGCAGGATCATGGAGGTGAGGTCGAGAATCACCCGTTCGTCATCGACAATGAGAATTTTTTCGCCCATGGAATCCAGGCCCGAGAGGGATGAAATAGGCCCGTAGAATACCCCGCGGCTGTGCACATTTCAAGGTCTAAAACCGCCTGTTTGAAACGGGAAAAGGCAGCAAGAATGCTGCCTTTTCCCTTCGGCGTTGGACAACGAAAATGATCACTCCTGAATGCGGATGGTCATCACCGGCACTTTCGACTTGCGTACGACCTTCTCGGCCGTGCTTCCGAAGAGCACATGATCAAGACCGGTGCGACCGTGGGTTCCCATGACGATCAAGTCGGCGGAAACCTCAAGAGCCTTCTTGATGATCTCGTCATAGGGAATTCCGGGTACGATGAAGGTCTCGTACTTGTCGTAATCCTTGATTTGGGTCCGGCAGAATTTTTCCATCATCTTCTGGGCCCCCTCCTCGATCTCCTCTTCAAGTTTTTCAAAAGAGATGTGGGGCACATAGAAACCGCGCAGATCGACCGGCTCGTTGATGACATGGATAATGGTCAGTTGGGCATTGAATTTCTTGGCCATGGCAAGTGCATACTTCAAGGAGTAGTCAGAGCTCTCGGAAAAGTCCGTGGCAAACAGGATGTTTTTGAAGTCAGTCATGTCCGCTCTCCCCTCTTGGTTCGGCTAGGTGCCAGGGCCCAGGATGTCGCCAACTGGGATGAACTCAGCTTTAAAACATCTTCCGAAGTATCGATTTGAGCTCATCCAGCCTGACCGGCTTGTTGATGTACTCATAAGCTCCCAGGTTCATGGCCTCGAGATAAGAGTCCACTCCTCCATAGGCGGTCATCATGATGGCACTGATCCCGGGGTGTTGCCGGCTGAGCTCCCTCAGGAAGGCCATCCCGTCCATCCCCGGCATCTTGATGTCCGTAATCACCAGGTGAACCTTCCGGGTCCGCAGAAAATCGAGAGCCTCGAGGCCATCCCCCACGCTTGCCACCTCGTACCCTTCTTGGGAGAGAAGCTTGCTGAGGCCGAGTCGCGCATTTTCCTCGTCATCGACGATCAGGATTTTCTTCGTTTCCGGCCCCAAAGGCCCTTCTCCCCCCAAGTTTTTATTTCAGTCTACCATGCACGGCATCACTGTCAATTTGGGGATACGGAGAAAGGTTGAATAATTACAGTAAATTACACCCAATCAAGAAAAGCCCTTCGGGAAGGAGAGGGGATCAGGCCCACAGGCGAACCAGGGCAGAAACGAGAAACTGAAAGTCGCGGGAGGAGCGGCCTGCGGTCTCGAGCACTCCCTGATGGTCGAGGGGGCCTGGGGAGAGGCCTGCGGCCGCATTGGAAACCATCGAGAGAGCGGCCACCTCCATGCCCAAGTACCGACCGAGAATAGCCTCGTGGACTGTGGACATGGAAACCGCGTCAGCGCCCAGGGTCTTCAGCATCCGAACCTCGGCGGGTGTTTCGTAGGAAGGACCCAACAGGGAAGCAAGGACGCCCCGATGCAAGCGGATCCCCTCCTTTTCGGCACTCCCTGCAAGGAGTGGGTAGAGTTCGGTCCGATAGAGATCAGAGAGGTCGAGAAAGGGGTCTGACTTTTCACCACGGAGGGGGTTGTCGTCGGTGAGATTGATATGGTCCGCCACGAACATGAAGTCACCGGGGCGGAAATCGGGATGGATTCCACCTGCGGCATTGGATAACAGAAGACGCCGACAACCGAGGCCATGGGCCAGCCGCACCGGAAGTGTCGTTTCCCGGGCGCTCAACCCCTGGTAACGATGGAAGCGCCCCTGAAACAGCAACGATCGACGGCCGGCCAGTTCTCCGGCCATCAGCCTCCCCGCATGGCCAGCCACGGAGAGGGGCGGAAAGCACCCGAGGTCCTGGTAGGAAATCTCCGTGCAGTCTTCAAGCGCCTCGACCAGGCCCCCAAGGCCCGAACCGAGGATGACGACCAGCTCAAAGGGTGCGTCCCCTGCCATTTTCCTGACCCGGCTTGCGGCGCTGGCAAGTCTCTGCTCCCACGGATCGACAGACATCTCACTCTGCCCGGACGGAGAGAATCAACTCCCCATCGATCAGGACCTGGGGATCATCATCGATCCATGTCCGAACGGCAGCCGGGGGATCCGCATGGAGCCGGACTCCGGTCTCGGGGCGCCAAAAAAGAACCGTCCCCTTCTGAAGCCGGTAGCTCCGGGGCGAGAGGCTGTCAACGGATACCTCCAGGAGGGCATCCCCGGTGGCCTCCACTCTCAGAATGGTTCCCGGCGCAGCTTCGTGGGGCACCCCGGGGGCAGGTCCTCGATTCACAAGGGGTTTCTCCCTCCCGGGTGTTGTCTCTCTGGGGGGCATGGCTGTCTCGGGGCCGGAAGCATCCGATTGGGAGGGCGCAGTCTCCTCTGTAACGGCAATGACTTCCGTGGATGGTTGTTCAGCGGAAGAACCCCCGGTCGCGTCGCTCCCATCGGAGAGAAGCAGAAGGGCGACAATCGCCAGGCCTGCACCCAGAACTGCGAATATGCCAAATATCCGCCACCCCCCGGCTCCTCTCGGGGAGACTGTTTCCGGGTCGTCCGGCTCCCTCAAGGGAGCGGTTTGCTGATGGTAGCGGTGAAGGACCCCATCGGGGTCGAGGCCGAGAGCCTGTGCGTAGGACCGCAGGAACCCGACCAGATAGGCCTCCCCCGGCAGGGTATCGAATCGCTCATCTTCCAGGGCCGCCAGGTGACGCGTTCGAATCCGCGTCCGCCCAGCGACCTCCTCCAGGGAGAGACCGAGCGACTGGCGCTGCTGACGCAGCAGGGGACCGACAGAGGAAGTCATTTCGTGCATTTGCGTTCTACTTCAGGATCTTCAGATAGTCGCGGGAAAGGCGCGCCAGCTCGGAGTCGGGGGCCAACCCGACCACCTCGGTGAAGGATGCCTTGGCCTGCCCGATCTTCCTGAGTTTGACATAGGCCAGTGCCAGCTTGTAGTGCGCCTCGGCATAAGAGGGAGCCAGCCTCAGGGCTTCAAGCAGTTCTGTGACCGCCATCTCCGTCTTGTCCAGGGCATAGTAGGCTTCCCCCAGGCGCATGCGTGCTCTGGCGCTTTGTGGGTTGTGCCCAAGGGCCTTCTTGTAGGCCGCGGCGGCCTCGAGATAATTCCCTTTTTGAAAATGGGCATACCCTACCCCGACGAAGGAAAGGTCTGGGCTTGTGAAAAGCAGGTTATTGCCCGACTTGCCGAAGTAGAGGATGGCATCGTCGTACCTTCCCATCTCCAGATAGAGCGCAGCGAGATTGTTCTGATAGCGCGGCTCACCTCGACTGATCTTTATGGCTTGAAGGAAATGCTTCTCCGACTCAGGGAAAGCCTTCTTGAGCATGTAGGCCTGACCCAAACCGTCATGGATGGCAGGATTTTCCGAATCGAGTTCGGTGGCCCTCAAAAATTCCTTCAGAGCGAGGGAAGGATTCGGTTCACGCAGATAGGAGAGACCCAGGGTGTAATGAACCTCGGCCAGTTGTTGGCGCTTGGCCTTGCCGCCGCAGGCCGTGGTGAGGCATGCCAGGAGAAGGCAGATCAGAAACAGAGAGATTCTTGACACATTAACTCCTCAGAGTGAACCCAGAAATCTGCCGAGCTTTTCCAAAAACCGCTTCCGCAGCAACTCCGGGTCCGCTGGAGGAGGCATGGAGACGGAAGGTTCAACCACGATGGTTGCGGGGGCCGGTGGCGCCCCTTGGGACGAACCACCGGTGGGTTCATTGACTGCCTCTTCAAGAGGGACTTGCTTCGAGGCCTGTTCCCCGACCGCCGCCGATGGGACGGAGGAGGCTGCCTGAGTGCGCGGGGGCTGAATCGGCGCAGTCCTGGGTTTTGTCTTCAGAGGAAGAGAGTCCCAGATCTTCTCGCGACTGCGTGGGTCCCGCTTGGCGAAATCGAATTCGGTGAGCAGAAATCCCATCGATTCAGCGAACTGCCTCCCCCCCTCGGCAAGCCGCGCGGCATGATTCTGGGGGACATCACCCTCCTCGTTGAGATAGTAGACAACCTGGTGACTGACCTTGAGGTGGAGCGCCACGGCCGCCCTGATCCCCTTGCCCGATGAAAAAATGCAAAGGTAGGCCGTGGCCATCTGGGAAGGAAACCCGGGATGGGCCAGTTGGACATCGCTCAGGGACCGCTCGATGTCGAGCACGAAAGATGCCTGGATGTCGAGTTTCTCCAAACCCTTCTGCCAGCGGAACATGGTTCCCCCGTTTGATCAAGCCAGGTTCTGGAAATCGGTCAGCAACTTGAATTTGCGATAACGGTCCTCTATCTCCCCGTATTCAAGACCCCGGAGCCGGTTGAGGCTGAAATCCTCGACGTTGAAGGAAGCCATCACGC
>JBFHXN010000261.1:0-4483 GCA_041598955.1 Desulfuromonadales bacterium
GACCTCTCCGAGGGCCCGCACCACCCGCCCCTGCCACCGGAAGGAATCCTCGGCGCTGCCGAGAAGCACCGTGGCTTTGGACCCCGAGCCGTTGCCCCCCCGGCGGGGGACATCGACCCAGGCCAGGTCGGGGAGGGTGAGAGGGACGACGATCTCGGCCTGGTCGGTCCCGGAGAGCAGGGCCACGGAGGTGCCCGAGCGGACATACTGCCCCAGGTCGACCGATTCGGAGCGCAGGATGGCGTTGAAGGGGGCGCGCAGCTCCGTGCGCTCCAGGTCGAGCTCGGCCTGCTGCAGGGCGGCGCGGGCGGAGAGCCTCGCGGCCTGGGCGTTCTTCAGCTGCGGTTCGTATAGAACCAGGGGATTGGGTTCGGCGTCGGAGCCGAGCTTGAGGCGCTCCCATTCCTGCCGGGCGACCCGGGCCTGCCCCTCGACGGTGGCGAGGTCGTAGTCCGCGCGTGCCAGGGCGGCCCGGGCGCGGTCCACCGCCAGGCGGTAGTCGGCCTCCTCAATCCTGAAGAGAAGATCCCCCTTGCGGAAGAGGCCTCCGGCGACGAACCCCGGGGCGACCTCCACCACCCGACCGCTGACCTGGGGGGTGAGGGTGATCTCCTGGCGGGCCTGGACGGTGCCGGTGCCGTGCACTTCCACCTGCCTGTCGCCGCTGACGACCGCGATGGTCTCGACCAGGGCGCCGGGGCTCTCGCGCACCTCCTTCCGGGGCTCGGGGCGGATGACGATCAGAAGGACCATGGCCGCAGCTCCGACGAGGAGGATGACCAGGGGGAGGACGATTCGGAGCAGTTTCGATGGGGTCTTCATGGGATCAATCCTTCAAAGAGGTGATCCGACCGATCCGACCTATCCGGCCGATCCGACGGATCAGTATCAATTATCAGTCTTTGCGCGCCATCTCCTGCCTCATCCAGTTCCCCCCGAGGGCCCGGGCGAGGCTGATGCGATCGGCGACGAGCTGGCGCCGAGAGGCGAGGAGCTGACTCTCGGCGTCGAAGAGCAGCCCCTGGGCGGTGAGGACCGGCAGGTACTCGGAGAGCCCCTGAAGGTAGTTGTCGAGGGAGAGCCGCAGGGCGGCGCTGCTCGCCTCCACCCGCTCCCCGAGGCGGGCGATCCGCTCCTCGGTGGTCCGGGTGGCCGCCAGGGCATCTTCCACCTCGCGAAAGGCGGTGAGGACCGCCTGGTGGTAGCGGGCCAGGTTCTCCCGGAAGAGGGCGCGGTTGCGGTCGACCTCCGCCGAGCGCCGTCCGCCGTCGATGACGGGCTGGGCGAGGTTCAGCAGCAGGCTCCAGAAGATGTTCCCGGATTGAAACAGATCGCCGATCTCGGTGCTGTTTCCGCCGTAGCTGCCGACCAGGTTGAAGGAGGGGAAGCGTTCGGCGATGGCGGCGGCGATCCGCTCGTCGCTCCCCTTGAGCCTCAGCAGGGCCGCCTCGATGTCGGGGCGGGAGGCGAGCAGGCGGGAGGGGAGGCCGGTGGGAAAGTCCTGTTGCAGGGAAGGGAGCTCCACCAGTTCACCGGAGGCGCCTCCGTCGGGGTAGCGTCCGAGCAGAACGGCCAGGGCGTGCTCCGTGGCGGCCAGGCTGTTTTCGAACTGGGGGCGCCGGGCCCGGGCGGCGGAGAGGTTCTGCCGCGACTGGTAGAGGTCGAGGGCCGGGACGAGCCCCTCGCGATAGCGCCGCTCGACCCGCTCCACCGTGTCGGAGAAGGCCGCGATGCTCCGGTCGGCCAGTTCGAGCTGGGCCCGCTGCTCCACGGCCAGGTAGTAGAGGTCGGCGACCCGGGCCGAGAGGGAGAGGTAGGCGGTCCGGACATCCGCTTCCGCGGCCTTTGCATCGAGGCGTGCCGCCGAGGCGCGGGAGGCGTTCTTTCTCCAGAGGTCGAGCTCGAAGGCTGCCGCCGCCGAGAGGCGGTAGCTCTCGGTGGTCTCCGGGCCGAGAAAGGTGCTCTGGCGGAGTTTCCCCCCCGAGCCCTCGAGGCCCAGGGAGGGGAGCCGGGCGGCCCGGGCCGTGCGAGCCACCGCGTCGGCCTGGTCGAGCCTGGCGTAGGCCTGGGCGAGGTCGAGGTTGCCGGCGAAGGCCTCGGCCATGAGGAGGTCGAGCCGCTCGTCGCCGAAGCTCTCCCACCAGCGTTCGGGGACCGGGGCCCCGGACTCCCGCGAGTGCGCCTCGACAAAGGCCTCGGGCATCGGGGCGGGGGGGGCGATGGGCTGCGGGGCATGCAGGGAACAGGCCCCCAGGGCCAGGGCGCAAAAGAGAAGGGGCCAGCGGGGGATGCGGGGGTTCATGGGGCCTCCATGCCGGCGGTGAGAAAGTTCAGGAGCAGGGCGGTCAGGGCAGGTGTCTCCACGACCGGGGCGACGCCTGGGGGGAGGATCTGCATGCGACCGGCCATGCACATGGTGTGGCTCAGGGCCCCCAGGGTGAAGTGGAGGCGCCAGAAGAGGGCGGATCGTGGCAGCTCGGGCAGGGCCTCGGCGAGAAGATCGTAGAGCAGGTGAAAGAGGGGCTCCATCTGACGCATGAAGGCTTTGCGGATGGTGTCGTCCGACTCGGCCAGGGCCCGACCGACGAGACGGACGAAGGCCTCGGCCCCGGGTCCGCTGTCGCGGAAGCTGAGAGTCGGCTCGATGAAGGCCCGCAGGGCGTCGGAGGCGGCGGGGCGCCCCCCTTTCTCCGAGGCCTCTTTTCGGACCTGCTCCAGGCGCTCCCGGCGGATGACGTTCAGAGGCTCGAGGCGCCGGGAGAAGACCGCCTCGATGAGGGACTCCTTGGAGCCGAAGTGGTAGTTGACCGACGCCAGGTTGGCACCGGCCTCCCCCGTGATGCTGCGCAGGGAGGTGCCGTGATAACCCTCCCGGGCAAAGAGGATCTCTGCCGCGTCGAGGATGCGCTGCTTGGTGTCGATCGGGTCCTGGATTTCGATGGTCATGGGGTGCGGGGGGCCTCCTCTCGGGGAAAGAGGGACAATTAAAACATCCGTTTTAAACGGTTGTCAAGGGCTTTGTCCAGGGCGAAGGGGGCAGGGAGGAGTCACCGGTGAGGTGATGGTATGATAAACCCTGGAGCAGCCACTGCCGGGAAAGGAGGGTCGGGATGGAGAGAAGCGAAAAAATCCTGCGGTTCTGGTTCGGGGGTCTCGATCCCGAAGGGCCCCTCCCCCGGGAGCGGCTCGATCTCTGGTTCGGCGGCGCCGCGGAGACCGACCGCCTGATCCGGGCCCGCTTCGGGGAGGATGTCGAGCGGGCCGCCGCGGGGGAGTACCTCCACTGGGAGCAGACCCCGCGCTGCAGCCTCGCCCTGATCCTGCTCCTCGACCAGTTCACCCGGAACATCCATCGGGATACGCCCCTGGCCTATGCTTCCGACGGGGTGGCCCGGAGGATCTGCCTGCAGGGCCTGGAGCGGGGATGGGATCGGGAGCTGGCCTGGGTCGAGCGGGCCTTCTACTATCTCCCCCTGGAGCACGCCGAGGAGTCCCCCCTGCAGGAGCGTTCAGTCGCTCTTTTCAGGGCCCTGGCCGCCGAGGCGCCCCCCCTTCTGCGGGAGCCGGCGGCGAGTTTTCTCGACTACGCCGAGCGCCACCGGGAGGTGATCGCCCGCTTCGGCCGCTTCCCCCATCGCAACAAAACCCTGGGTCGACCCTCGTCTCCGGAGGAAGAAGAGTTTCTGCGCCGGCCGGGGTCCTCCTTCTGAATGCTCCGGGGGGATGGGAGGATGAATCCTGTTGAAAGCCCCTGAAAAATGTGTCATAGACAAGTATTAATTAATCTATGGCAAATATTCAGGGAGGGTATCGATGAAGCGGATTTTACTCGTTCTGGTGGTTCTTCTGGTCGTTCCGGCCGGCGAGGCGATGGCGGACAGAAATTCGAAGAGAGGTTTTTATCTTGGGCTTCAAGGGGGGATCAACCGCCTGGAGCCCATCGATATCGGGGGCTCGGATATCGAATTCGACACCGGAGTGGCAGTTGGTGCAGCGGTGGGTTATGACGCAAAGTGGTTTCGGCTGGAAACGGAGATCACCCATCGCAAGAACGATGTGGATGACAGCAGGAGTTTCGGATTTGGCACTCCGGCTGAAGGGGATGTGACTGCGACCAGCGTGATGTTCAACGGCTACTTCGATTTCAAGAATCGGAGCCCTTTCACCCCCTATGGCGGGGCCGGACTTGGGCTCGCCAACGTCTCATTCAACGACGTTTCCACCCCCTATGTCTACCTGGACGATAGCGTTTTGGTAACCTCCTACCAACTGGCACTGGGTCTCGGCATTGATCTCGTGGAGGAGCGGGTGCTTCTGGACCTGGGCTACCGGCTCTTCACCACCTCGGAAATCGAGTTCGAAAACAGCTTCGGATACACGGTGGCGGAAGATCATTACGTCAGCCAAACTCTGCTGGCGACTTTGAGGATTATGTTTTAGGCGAAGAGTCATTGGTTCACGACAGAACCTGCCCCTTTTTTTA
>JBFHXN010000262.1:0-4479 GCA_041598955.1 Desulfuromonadales bacterium
CACCACGTGGAGCCCCAGGCCGTTGGGCCAGGCCCCCTTGACCTCGAAGGAGAACTCCCGGGGCGCCCCGTAGTGCTCGCTGCGCCCCGAACGGGCCTGTACCCGGGCCCCGGCCTCCTCGAAGAGGGCCTGGACCGACTCGGCGGTCATCGGTTTCGGCTGATCCATCATTCTGTCACCCCTTTACCACGGAGGCACGGAGACACAGAGGAAAGCTCCATAAATCCTGCCCTTCCTCCTGGCCGGCGCCCCACCTTGGCTCTCCAGCATCAACCATTCAGCCCCTACCCCCGTCATGGAGGACAGGGCGATTTTCCCCGGGTATCCCCCGCCGAATCGTCCTTCCAGTTGTTCTCCGTGTCTCCGTGCCCAACATTTCTTAGTCACTCCCCCAGCCTCAGCTCCACCCCCCACTCGGCGGGCTTTTGCCCCTGGGCCGTCAACACCCAGAGGGTGGGGATCTCCATGGTCTCCGGCGCGGGGCCGAAGCCGTCGGTGAGGTAGATGACCGCCGCGGGGCGCGGCTGCATGGCGCGGGCGTGATCGAAGACGGGGCGCAGGTCGGTGAAGCCCCCCCCGAGATAGGCCTCGGCGGTGAAGGCGCTCCCCCGGAAAGTTTCGATCTTCTGGATGCGGCTGCCCGCATAGAGAACGGTGATCCGGCTCTCCCTCCCCCGGGCGATGTTCAGCAGCTCCCGGGCGAAGGCCTCCCTCAGGGGGAGCTCGTTGGTCGAATCGCTGCTGTCGATGGCCACAAGAAGGTTCAGCCTGCGGTTCTTGCGGATGCCGGGGGTGTCGTGGTCGAAGCGGCGGTGCCGGCGCTGCCAGGTCGAGCGCCGCCCGACCCGGCCCGCCGTCGCCACGAACTGGCGCAGCACCTGCGGCCAGGGGACCGCGGGGGGGAAGAGCCATCCCGCCACCAGGGAGGCCACCTCGCCGGGAACCTCGCCGTGGCTCTGACGGTGGGCCTCGCGCACCATCCCGCGCACCACCTCCTCGGCCAGCCGCTCGGGGGTGCTGTCGGCCTCGGCCCAGACCTGGTGGTCGTCGATGGTCTTGAGGGCCGCCCCCTTCTGGTCCGGACTCTCCCCCGCCCCCTCGCCGCGGGTGCCCTCCTCCTCTTTTTCGGCGTTGCCGTACCCCTCCCCCTCCAGGTTCCCCGTGTCGAAGGGGCGCCGGATCAGGCGGTAGTACTCCTCGGCGGCCAGGCCCGGCTCGAGCTTCAGCCGCTCCGGAAAAAGGGCCTGGGGAGGCAGCCCCTGGATCGAGGGGTTGACGGCGAGATCGCAGGCGGCGTCCCAGCTCGAAGCGTGACGCCCCCGCCGGCGGGCCGGGTGGAGGTGGAGAATGTGCTTGAGCAGGTGCTCGAGGAGGGCCTGGCGCTCGGCGGGAGAAAATTCGACCAGGCGAAGGGGATCGACGCAGAGGGTCGGGACGCCGTCCCGGATGGTCACGCCGAGAGCCTCCCCCCCACTCACCTGCCGCCGGCGGAAGCCGAGCAGGAAGTGGCCGTAGAAGGGGCGCTCCTTCAGCAGCCGGACGATGGCGTTTTCGAGATCACGCATAAATTAGTCAGGTACGGGACTGGCTCCCGAAGGGTGCCTGTCCCGGGGTGTCAAGAAGTCAGAAGTCAGAAGTCAGAAGTCTGGTTTGCGTGAAACCTCTCGTCTCGGATTCCCAGGCCTTCACGACGCCTCCCGGCTGATCTCGGTGATGGCGTCGAGGACGGCCCCGTCGTGCTTGTCCCGGCTGAGGGCCTCGGCCACGGGGGGGATGCGCAGCAGGGCCTTGACCAGGCCGAAGCGCATGTCCCGGGGGAGGACGCCGAGGTAGGCGACGAGGTGCTCCTCCCGGGTCTCGGACATCCGGGGCTCGGCCTGCAGCAGGGCGACCACCTCGTTGAGGGTCACGGCCTGCTGGTCGTCCCGCTGAGCCCCGGCCCGACCGGCCACCTCGGGCCAGCGGTCGAGGACCTCCTCGGCGCTCAGGGGGCGCCCGCTCTGCTCGGAGCACCAGCGCAGGAAGGTGACGGCCGCCGCCTCCCCCACCACCCCGGCGTAGACCTCCATCTCCAGGTCGGCGGGAAAGCGGCATTTGCGCCGCAGGGTGCTCACCATCTCCCAGGCCCGCTCCGTGGGCTCCACCTGCAGATCCATGGCCCCGCCCGGGTGGGCGAGGAGATTGGAGTGGGCGGCGAGAAACCGGCGCACGGAGGGGTCGAGATCCCGCTCCCGGGCGTAGCGGTCCCAGCAGGCATGGTCGGTCTCCACGTAGAGCAGCACCATGCGGTCGAGGAGGGCCCGGTCAAGGGTGGCGACCTGGTAGGTGCCGTCGGGGGGGTTGATGGTCACCACCACCTTGTGGCGGGGAGACATCTGATGGGTGTGCAGCGCCCGGACCTGCCCCTCCACCGGAGGCTCCACGAACTGGAAGATCGCCTGCAGGGTGTCCTCCTGCTGGGCGCGGTTGAGCTCGTCGCAGTGGACCACCGTCGGCGGGTCCTCCTCCAGGGGCCACCAGGAGGGGCGCGACCAGCGCATGGTCTCCCCCTCCCGGAAGGGGATGCCGACCAGGTCTCCGACCTCCATCTGCCCCAGCCGCAGGGAGGCATAGCGGTAGTCGATCTCCCGGCAGACCTGGACGATGCCGGCGGTCTTGCCCACGCCGCGGTGCCCCACCACGCAGGGGGTCAGATCGGTCTTGGTCAGGATCTCCTTGAGGACGCTCTTCATCTGCTCGACGTTCATGCTTTGCCCATCCTTGGAAGACTGTTGCCGTCAGGATTCGCAGTCTATCCCGAAGTGGGAACGCCCGTCCATCCCCTCTCCGCAATTTTCCGATGGCCCCGGCGGCTCGGCCGGGTTATGCTTGAGTCCTTCCCCCTGCCCTGGAGAAAAAATGTTCGGTTTCGGAATCTGGGAAATCGCCCTGCTGCTCCTGGTGCTCGTCATCCTCTTCGGCATCGGCCCCGTGCGCGACATGGCCTCCCGGGCCTTCGGCCTCTACCGCAAGGTCGACGAGGTCAAGCGCAGCCTGCGGGACCCTCTCAACCTCGGCGACATCCTCGGCCGCGGGAAAAAGAAAGACTGACCGCTGGCTGTTTATTGTCGCAACAGAAAAGCCCCCGTCACCGGACGGGGGCTTCAGATTGTTGACAAACTCTTTTTTTAGGCTGCTCAAAAACCCCCAGATGCAAGGCGCCCGCCGATCGAGGAGTGAGGCGTAGCGGGAGCTACGTCGCAGCGACGAGATCAAGGGGAACGATGCAGATGGGGGTTTTTCAGCAGCCTGAAGCCCCCGTCGCTGGACGGGGGCTTTTCTGTTTCTGAGGCTCCGGGTCGATCAGGCCAGCTTCTTCGCCGCCGCCAGGGCCGCCGCGTAGTCGGGCTCGGCGGTGACCTCCTTGACGATCTCCCGGTAGACAACCTTCCCGGCCTTGTCGACGACGTAGACCGCCCGGGCGAGGAGCTTGAGCTCCTTGATCAGCAGTCCCCAGTTCAAGCCGAAAGCGCGGTCCTGGTAGTCGGAGAGGGTCTTCACCCGGTCGATCCCCGCGTTGCCGCACCAGCGCTTCTGGGCGAAGGGAAGATCGAGGCTGACGGTGAAGACGGCCATCCCCGCCGGCAGCTTGGCGGCCTCCTCGTTGAACTTGCGGGTCATGGTGTCGCAGACGGGGGTATCGAGGGAGGGGACCACCGAGATCAGGGCCGCCTTTCCCTTGAGGTCGGCCAGGGTCACGGGCTGCAGGCCGTTGTCGACCACCTTGAAGTCGGGGGCCGTATCCCCGACCTTGATGTCGGGGCCGAGCAGGGTCATGGGGTTTCCCTTGAAGGTAATGATGCCGGCTCTCTCCTGTGCCATGGATGTCGTCTCCTTGAGTGAATTGATTATCGAAGCGGTCATCATTCTAACGCGGAGGCGTCGGGAGTCAAGAAGAGAGGAGAACAAGCATCGCTCTTCCCCCATCCCCTCCGATGCTCTACCGATAAGGCGCCAGATCTCTCACCTTAATAGAAAAACATAAATGAAACCAATACAATGAGCCACTTTCCGGTGTTACCGCGAAACCGTATACGGTGCTTTCGCTGCCCCTTTTCACATTAGCTATACCAAATATCATGAACTCCCTATATCTTTCGAATCCTTGACACAATTCGACACATAATCAACCACTCCGGCACAGAGAATGCTATTCCCGAAACCGACTCGGGAGTGGGCACTCTCAAAGTCGCAAAAGGCCTCGGCCGACGTTTCACTGCCCTTTCTCGTTGGATGACATTTGGGGAGCACCCGAAGGCAGCACGACCCCTTCCCGGCAATGGTGCCTGGAAGGCCACCCAACCCCAAGGAGGCAAAGGAAAAATGAAAGGAATCGCAGCAGCACTCGCCGGTCTGGTTCTGGCCGTCGGCATCGGGGCCCTCCCCGCCGCCGCCGGAACCCACGACACCTTGACATGGAACGATTACCCCACTGCCTGC
>JBFHXN010000263.1:0-4473 GCA_041598955.1 Desulfuromonadales bacterium
GAGCAGGCTCCCCTCGCGGAAAAGATCCCCCGCCCCGGCCAGGGCCGAGGCCACAACCTGGGGCTTGACCGCCAGCACGACCAGGTCGCAGGCTTTTATGACCTCCCGATTGTCGCTCACGGTGCGCACGCCGTAACGTTCGGCCAGACAGGCCCGCCGGGCTTCCTCAGGCTCGGCGACCACGATCCCCGCCGCCGGGTACGCCCCCTGAATCAGGCCGCTTATTATGGCGTCGGCCATGTTGCCTCCGCCGATGAAGCCGATGGTATCGGGCAGTTGCATCTTGATGATCCTTTCCTGCAAAGTCTGGTTTCCCACAAGGTCTGAGCTACTGAAGTCGTAGTAAATACGAATCTTTTCAGGAAGTCAACCCCCGCCACACCTTCCCCTCCACCCCTCGCCCAAAAATCCTTGACAGCTCGGGACAGGGGGAGTATAAACCCTTCGTCTGCCGGCGCCACTAAACAAACTGTTTAGATATGGTAAACCGCCTTCCCCAAAAAGCGTAAGACCGCAGAACTCCGGAGAGCCCGTGAAGATAGGGGAAAAACTCAAGAAGCTGAGGCTGTCCAACTCCCTGACCCAGGAGGAGCTGGCCAGCAGGGCGGACCTCACCAAGGGGTACATCTCACAACTGGAGAACGACGCCACATCTCCCTCCATCAGCACCCTGCGGGATCTTCTCGATGTTTTCGGCGTATCGATCTCCGAGTTTTTCGCCGACGCTTCGGAGAGGCCGGTAGTCTTCAAGGACCAGGACCGTGTGGTCTCGAGCGACAGCGACGAGCTGCGGGTGGAACTGCTCGTCCCCGGTGCGCAGAACCGCACCATGGACCCCGCCCTTGTAACGCTGCGTCCCGGCGAAAGCATGCCCGTGCAGCCGATTCACGGAGGAGAGGAGTTCGGATTCGTCCTCTCGGGCCGCATCGAACTTCGCCTCGACGACCGGGTTTATACCGTGCGCAAGAACGAATGTTTCTATTTCCCCTCGGACCACAGACACAGCGTGAGCAATCAGGGGCAGATCGTCGCAAAAATACTGTGGGTCGTCTCCCCCCCCACGTTCTTCCTTCAAGGGTGAGCGGGACCACGGGAGAATGGGCACAAAAGCCCATCAGGCTTAAAGAATCGGCACAAATCTGGTACACTGCTTTTTTGACACATAGCCCTCGGACAAGAAGGGCTTAACCAACAACCTTTGCGCCTCGGTTCTCCCATGGCGCCGTTGCGTTGAAAGGATACATCCATGGACCTCTGGTACACAGAAAAACACTCCGAAAACGTCGGTATCACCATGAAGGTGACCCGTTCCCTCTTCTCCGGCAAGAGCGAATTCCAGGAACTGGAAATCCTCGAGACCCTCGAGTACGGGCGCATGATGCTCCTCGACGGCCTTGTCATGGTCACCGAACGGGATGAGTTCGTCTACCACGACATGATCACCCACCCCGCCCTCTTCACCCACCCCGATCCGAAGAAGGTGCTGGTTATCGGCGGCGGCGACGGCGGCACCATCCGGGAGATCATGAAGCACAAGGGGGTGGAACTGGCGGTGCTCTGCGAGATCGACGGCCTGGTCATCGACAAGTCGATCGAACTGCTCCCCACCATGGCCTGCGAGATCGACGGGAAGAACCCCCGGGTCAAGCTCCATGTCGACGACGGGCTCGCCTACATCCGCGACCACCAGGACGAGTTCGACATCATCCTGGTCGACTCCACCGACCCCATCGGCCCCGCCGTGGGGCTCTTCGAGGAGGACTTCTACCGCCTGGTCTTCGGCGCCCTGAAGAAGGACGGGATCATGGTCGCCCAGAGCGAGTCCCCCTTCTACCACCCCGAGATCCAGAAGAGCATGTACAAGAACCTGCGGGCGGTCTTCCCCATCGTGGAGATGTACCAGGCCTTCATCCCGACCTACCCTTCGGGTTTCTGGAGCTTCGCCTTCGCCAGCAAGCAGTACCACCCGGTGAAGGACTTCGACCGCAATCGCGCCGCTCAACGGGGCTTCCAGACCCGGTACTACAACGAGGACCTGCACCTGGGCGCCTTCATGCTGCCGACCTTCGCCCGGGAAAATATCTCCTAGACAGGCAGACGGCTTGACCACGGAGGCACGGAGACACGGAGGAAAATCCGAAAAGCACCGGCTGATTGTAAAACCAAAACGGGCCTATAACCAAAAGGCTAATAACGCAAAGGCTCTAAGAAGCTAATAAAGACGCAAAGAAAAGAGAGTAACCCTTCTGGAGTCCCTCTGCGTCTTGATCCGAATCTTTGAGACTTTACGTTGAGGTGACCTTCTTTTGGGTTCTGGAACCGAACCAAAAAGGGGTCCGCTTTTCTCCGCGTCTCCGTGCCTCCGTAGTAAAAAAATGATTTTCTCCCCTGGAGGAACTCCTAGATGAATCCCCGGCTCAAGAAGACCTGGACCTCCGACGATTCGGCCCGGCTCTACGGCATCCGCCAGTGGGGGGCGGGGTACTTCGACCTGGCCGAAAATGGCGAGGTGACGGTGAAGGTGCGCTTTCCCTCCGGCGAAACGGCCGTCTCCCTGATGGACATCGTCTCGGGGATCGAGGAGCGCGGCCACGCGATGCCGATCCTGCTGCGCATCGAGAACCTCCTCGACGCCCAGATCGCCCTGCTCAACGAGTCCTTTCGCGGCGCCATCGCCCGGGCCGGCTACGGAGGGGAATACCGCGGGGTCTTCCCCATCAAGGTCAACCAGCAGAGCCAGGTCATCCAGGAGATCGTGAAGTTCGGCGCTCCCTACGGCCACGGCCTGGAGGCCGGCAGCAAGGCCGAGCTCGTCATCGGACTGGCCGCCTTGGGCCCCGGGGGGCTTCTGGTCTGCAACGGCTACAAGGACCGGGAATTCATCGACCTGGGCCTCTGGGCGCAGAAGCTCGGCTACCGCTGCGTCTTCGTCATCGAGTCCCCCGCCGAGCTCCCCCTGGTGATCGAGCGCAGCCGGGCCCTGGGTGTGAAACCGATGATCGGCGCCCGGGTCAAGGTCTCGGCCAAGGTCGGAGGGCTCTGGACGGAGACCAGCGGGGACCGGAGCAGTTTCGGCCTGAGCACCGCCCAGCTGATCGGGGTGGTCGACACCCTCAGGACAGAGGGGATGCTCGACTCCCTGCAGCTGCTCCACTGCCACCTCGGCTCCCAGATCCCCGACATCAACGACATCCGCGCCGGGGTGCTCGAGGCCTGCCGCTACTACGCCGACCTGGTCGGCGAAGGGGCCCCCATGGGCTACCTCGACCTCGGCGGAGGCCTCGCCGTCGACTACGTGGGGGGGCGCGCCAACCACGTCCATTCCCGCAACTACACCCTCGACGACTACTGCGGCTCCATCGTCGAGGTGGTCATGTCGACCCTCGATCCCCGGGGGATCGCCCATCCCCACATCGTGACCGAATCGGGGCGGGCCACGGTGGCCTATTCCTCACTGCTGCTCTTTAATATCCTCGACGTCATGCACTTCGAGGCCGTCGCCCTGCCCGAAGCGCTCCCCGAGGGTTCCCACCCCCTGGCGCGGAGCCTCTTCGCCCTTCTCAAGGACTTCTCCGAGGCAGACCTGGAGACGGGTTACCGGGACGCCCTCGGCTACCGCGACGGGATCCGGGACCTCTACAAGGCCGGGAAGATCCCCCTGCGGGAGCGCTCCCTGGCCGAGAATCTCTTCCTGGCCGTGGCACAGCGCATCGCCGCCCGCCTGGAAACCCTCCCGGAGGTCCCCGCCGGCCTCGCCGGGCTGAGGGAGAGCCTGGCCGACATCTACTACGGCAACTTCAGCGTCTTCCAGTCGCTCCCCGACACCTGGGCCATCGGGCAGGTCTTCCCCGTCATTCCTCTCCACCGCCACGGGGAGCCCCCCACCCGGGAGGGGATCATCTCCGACCTCACCTGCGACTGCGACGGCAAGCTCGACAACTTCATCGACGGACGGGGGGAGCGCCGGACCCTCCCCCTGCACCCCCTCAAGGAGGGTGAGGAGTACATCCTGGGGGTCTTTTTGATGGGGGCCTACCAGGAGACCCTGGGGGATCTGCACAACCTGCTCGGCGACACCCACGTGGTCAGCGTGCGCATCAACGAGGGGGGGGGCTTCGACGTGCTCAAGGAGATCTCGGGAGACAGCATCGGGGATGTTCTCAGCTACGTGAAGTACCATCCCCAGACTCTCTTCGACGGCTTCCGAAACGCAGCGGAGGAGGCGGTGCGCAAGGGGACGATCACCGTGCCGGAGCGCCAGAGGATTCTGGAGGACTTTTCGGCGGGGCTGCGGGGGTATACCTATTTCGGGAAGTAGGGTCGGCCGGTTGGTCGACGGCCGGTCGCTTTCTGGGAGACCGGATGGCCCTGTCTCCCTCTCCCTTGAGGGGATCGGGGTGAGGGTGAAAGGGGCTGTTGCCGGGCTCTCAGAAGGCCGGGGGACTGGCTCCCGCAGGGTGCCTGTCCCGGTCC
>JBFHXN010000264.1:0-4452 GCA_041598955.1 Desulfuromonadales bacterium
AGGCCCTTCTCCCGCAGATCCTTGCCGACCTGGGGCCCGACCATCTCCACCCGCCGCACATCGACCTTCCCTTCCCCGTACCGGGCCTCGAGAGCCCCCGCGATCCCCTTGGAGAGATCCTTCAGCTCCTGCCCCGTGTCGGGAACCCGGATCAGAAACTCGTTCTCCTGGTCGCCGAAGGTCTGCACCACCAGATCGCCGAGATTGAGGGATGCGAGCCCCTCCTTGATCTCGGCCGCCCGGGTATCGGTGCCGAACTGCACCTGAACGAGGGTTCCCCCTGCGAAGTCGATGCCGAGAGCCGGCCCCCCCTTGAAGAGAAGAGACGCCAGGCCGACGGCGATGACCACGACGGAGAAGAGGACGGCCATGCGGTTCTTGCCGACGAAATCGAAATTGATGCCCGGTTTGATCAGTTCCATCGTGGGCTCCTTATATGCTCAGCCGCTTGACCTGGCGGCGGTCCAGGTAGAAGTCGAAGATCACCCGGGAGACGAAGATCGCCGTGAACATCGAGGCGACGATGCCGATGGAGAGGGTGACGGCAAATCCCTTGACCGGGCCGGTGCCGAACTGGAAAAGAACCAGGGCGGCGATCAGGGTGGTGATGTTGGCATCGACGATGGTCAGAAAGGCCTTGGCATACCCGGCCTCTATCGATGCCTTCACGTTCTTGCCGAGCCGCAGCTCTTCGCGGATCCGCTCGAAGATGAGCACGTTGGCGTCGACGGCCATGCCGACGGTGAGCACGATGCCGGCGATGCCGGGGAGGGTGAGGGTCGCCTTGAACAGGGAGAGCATGGCGAAGATGAAGAGGAGGTTCAGGGCGAGGGCGATGTTGGCCACCACTCCGGAGAGCCGGTAGTAGAAGAGCATGGCCAGGACCACCAGGGCGCCGCCGACCAGGACGGAGAGAATCCCCTGGTTGATGGAATCCTTGCCCAGGGAGGGACCGACGGTGCGCTCTTCCAGGATTTTCACCGGCGCCGGCAGGGAGCCGGCCCGCAGCACGATGGCGAGATCGGAGGCCTCCTGCTCGGTGAAGGAGCCCGAGACCTGGGCGTCGCCGCCGGAGATCCGCTCCTGGATGACGGGGGCCGAGTAGACGGTGTCGTCCAGCACGATCGCCATCCTCTTGCCGACGTTGGCGGCCGTGACCTGGTCGAACCGCCGGGCGCCGACGGCGTTGAACTTGATGAAGACGTAGGGGCGGTTGTTGCGGGTGTCGATGCGGACCTGGGCATCGGCCAGCAGATCGCCGGTCATGACGGTCTTGGTCTGCACGACGATGGGGGTCTCCCGGACGGCTCCGGTGCGGCGGTCGACATCCCGCTCGTAGAGAAGCTGGGTGCCGGAGGGGAGGTCCCCCCGCAGGGCGGCCTGCACATCGACCTGCTCGTCGACCATCTTGAAGTCGAGCCGGGCGGTCTTGCCGATCAGGGCGATGGCCCGTTCGGGATCCTTCACCCCGGGGAGCTGGATGAGGATGCGGTTTCCGCTCTGGCGCTGCAGGGTCGGCTCGCTCACCCCGAACTGGTCAACCCGGTTGCGAAGGGTTTCCAGGGCCTGGAGCAGGGCATATTCCTTGATCCGCTCGATCTCCTGGTCGCTGAGGCGGTAGTTCTTCTCGATATACCCCCCCTGGGCCGGAAGGGTCATCGGCTCCAGGTCGCTGAAGAGCTCCTTCATGAAGAGGTCGACCTGCTGTCCCGCCGCCTCGTCATAGACGATGACGGCGAGGCGGTCCTGGGAGCGGCGCTCGACCTTTTTGAAGACGACATCCCGCTCGACGAGCAGGGTTTCGGACTGGTCCACAATGGTATCGACCCGGCTCTCGATGGCCTTGTCGACTTCCACCCCGAGGACCAGGTGCATGCCCCCCTGGAGGTCGAGACCGCGATGGATGGGATCGAAGGCTTCCGTCCACCAACCCGGCAGCTTCTCCGAGAAGAAGGTCGGCGCCAGGGAAGCCGCGGAGACCAGAAGGCATATCAGGACGATGATGCCCCGCACCTTGAGACTCTTGGACATGGGTGACTGTTCCCCTTTCGGATTGACGGCGCCGGAGCCGCCCCTGAGGGAGCGGCTCCGGCCATGGAAGATATTTACTGCTGCTCCAGGGTCTTGCCGACCACGGAGCCCCGGTTGACCTTGACCTTGACGCCGGTGGCGATCTCCAGGGTCACGACGCTCTCCTGGATGGCGGCGACCTTGCCGTGAATGCCGCCGGCGGTGACGACCTGATCGCCGACCTTCAGGGCGTCAAGGAGCTCGCGGTGCTGCTTGGCGCGCTTCTGCTGGGGACGGATGAGCAGAAAGTAGAAAATGGCGAACATCAGCACCAGCATGATCAGACCGCCGTAAGGGTTGCTCCCCTGCTGGCCGGCAGGGCTGGTGCCCATCGCGAAAGCTTCGGAAATCATGAATCGTTCCTCCTTGAATGGTTGCGGTTGGTTGTCACTGAGACGGGTTGGTTAAAGGGTGCGCCCGGGCCATCCGGAAGTCCCTTTTTTTCAAACAGCGCTCTCCTCCCCGGGAGTCGAGCGGCGCCGGTAAAATTCCCGGCGAAATTCGCCGTATGCTCCGGCCTCGATGGCATCCCGGGCCTCCCCCATCAGGTGGAGGTAGTAATGGAGGTTGTGGTGGGTGTTGAGCACCGAGGCGAGGATCTCCCGGCTCTGGTAGAGGTGGCGCAGGTAGGCCCGGCTGTAGTTCCTGCAGACGTAGCAGCCGCAGTCGGGGTCGACGGGGGCCGAATCGGCCGCGTAACGGGCCTGCTTGATGCTCACCTTGCCGAAATTCGTGAAAAGGACGCCGTTGCGGGCATTGCGGGTCGGCATGACGCAGTCGAACATGTCGACCCCCCGGGCGATCCCCTCGACCAGATTCTCAGGGGTCCCCACCCCCATGACGTAGCGGGGGCGGTCGATGGGCAGACAGGGGAGCGTCGTCTCCATGACCTCGTACATCAGCGCCGCCTCCTCCCCGACGGAGAGCCCGCCGAGGGCGTAGCCGTCGAAACCGACCTCCACCAGTTCAGAGGCGCTGCGGGCCCTCAGGTCGGAGTACATCCCCCCCTGGACGATGCCGAAGAGGGCCGAGCCGTCCTCCCGGCGATGGGCCCCCTTGCTGCGCCGGGCCCAGCGGCCGGAAAGGGCCGTGGATTCCTCGACGTACTCCCGGCTGGCGGGAAAGGGAATGCACTCGTCGAAGGCCATGATGATATCGGCCCCCAGGGCCTGCTGCACCTCGATGGAGAGCTCGGGGGTCAGGAAGTGAGCGGTGCCGTCCAGGTGGGACTGGAACCTCACCCCCTCCTCGCTGATTTTCCGCAGATCCCCGAGGCTGAAAACCTGGAATCCACCGCTGTCGGTGAGGATGGGCCGATCCCAGTTCATGAAGGGATGAAGCCCTCCGAGGGTTCGGACCAGCTCGTGACCGGGGCGCAGGAAGAGATGGTAGGTGTTGGCCAGGATGATCTGGGCTCCCACCTCCTTCAGGGCCTCGGGGAGCAGACCCTTGACCGTCCCCTGGGTTCCCACGGGCATGAAGACCGGTGTCTCGATGGTCCCGCGGCGGGTCCGGATGCGACAGCGCCGGGCGGCCGTTTCGGCGTCGGACTGTAAAAGATCGAAGGAAAAAGGGTGCAACTAGGGTCCCTCTAAGCAATGAACATGCAGTCGCCGTAGCTGAAGAACCGGAATCTCTCCAGGACGGCACGCCGGTAGGCTTCGAGGATCAGTTCCCGGCCACCGAAGGCCGACACCAGCATCAGCAGGGTGGAATGCGGCAGGTGAAAGTTGGTCACCAGGCCATCGATGACGCGGAAGGAGAATCCGGGCAGGATGAAGAGCTCGCTCTCCCCGGCTCCGGCCCTGACCCTCCCCTTTTCATCCACGGCCGACTCGAGGGTGCGGGTGGTGGTCGTCCCCACGGCGATAACCCGCCGCCCTTCGGTCTTGGCCCGGTTGACCGCCGCGGCGGTCGCCTCCGGGATGGAATAGAACTCCCGGTGCATGCGATGCTCCTCGAGACGCTCGCTGCGGACCGGGATGAAGGTCCCTGGACCGACGTGCAGTGTCAGGGGAGCGATCTCGACCCCCTGACCCCGAAGTTTCTCGAGAAAGGCCGGGGTGAAATGGAGGCCGGCCGTCGGAGCGGCCACCGATCCGCGTTCCCGCGCGAAGACCGTCTGGTAGCGCTCCCGGTCGAGGGGATCGTCCTCCCGCCGGATATAGGGAGGCAGCGGAATGCGCCCGAAGGTCTCAAGGGCCTCGAAGAAATCTCCCCGGCAGTCGAAGCGCAGATGCCGGTACGCCCCCTCGCCGCCGGGCAGGACCTCGGCCGAGAGCTCCCCGGCGAATTCCACCCTGGTTCCGACACGAAGAGGCTTGGAGGAGCGGCTCATGCAGAGCCAGGCGTTGTCCTCTCCGGCCAGGGGGCGAATCAGGA
>JBFHXN010000265.1:0-4451 GCA_041598955.1 Desulfuromonadales bacterium
ATGCCCGCCAGCTCGAAGGCGGGGAGGGCCTGGTGGAGGTAGTTGATGGAGAGGGAGACGATGCTGGGGCGCGCCGCGGCCACCCGGGGGAGGACTTCCTCCCGGAAATAGGGGGCGAAGAGGGTTCGGGCCTCCCCCCGGGCGAGCCGCTCCAGATCCTCTGGGGAGAAGGGGGAAAGGGAGCGGTGCTGGTAATCGCCGAGGGTGAGCCGCTCGCTCCCCTCGGCTCCCTTCCAGAGCCCGAGGAGGCGGTTGAGGTAGGAGACGGCCGTCTGGTACCGGGCGAAGTTGTCCGCGGCGTCCGGTCGGCGCAGCTGGGCGAGGGAGTCGGCGCGGTAGCGAAGGGCCCGGCGCAGGTAGGTGTCCGTCCTCTCCCCCGCCTCGGCCGCCAGGCGGTCCCCGTCGAGGAGATAGAGGTAGGCGCCGAGGCTGGCGTCGAGAGCGTCCGCCTTGAGCCCTTCTCCCTTGAGATGGGCGAGGAGCACGGCCAGGGAGAGGGGGGGCTCGGAGGGCTTGACCGCCGGAGGCTGGAGGAGCAGAACGTCCATGGCAGGGATGGCCCGATTCATCGGAAGGTGAGCTTTGCCCGAGGGGTGAAATTCATCAGGCTCTCAGCGATAGCCCTGGGCCTGGAGGGTGAATAGCTGCGCGTAGTGCCCCCCCCGGGCCATGAGCTCCTGGTGGCTCCCCCGCTCGACGATGCGCCCCTGCTGCAGGACGACGATCTGGTCGGCCATGCGCACGGTGGAGAAGCGGTGGGAGATGAGGATGGTCATCTTCCCCCGGCTCAGGTCGCGGAAGTGCTCGTAGAGGGTCGCCTCGGCCTTGGCGTCCATGGTGGCCGTCGGCTCGTCGAGAACCAGGATGTCGGCCCCGGTGCGCATGAAGGCCCGGGAGAGGGCGATCTTCTGCCACTGCCCTCCCGAGAGCTCCCGCCCCCCCTTGAACCAGCGCCCCAACTGCGTGTCGTACCCCTCGGGCATCGTCTCGATGAAGGGGGCGGCCATCCCCTTGCCGGCCGCTTCCCGCCAGCGCTCGCGGTCCTCGAAATGCTCCATGTCTCCGGCGCCGATGTTCTCCCCCACCAGGAACTGATAGCGGCCGAAATCCTGGAAAATGACGCCGATGCGCCGGCGCAGGGCCTCGGCGTCCCAGCGCCGCAGGTCGAGGCCGTCGAGGAGGATGCGCCCCGCGTCGGGGAGGTAGAGGCGGGTGAGGAGCTTGATCAGGGTGGTCTTGCCCGAGCCGTTCTCCCCCACCAGGGCCAGGCTCGACCCCGGGGGAAGATGGAGGGTGACCCCCTGCAGGGCCGCCTCCTCCGTGCCGGGGTAGGTGAAGCCGACCCCCTCGAAGCGGACACCGTCGCCGGGAAGGGGGCCCTCCGTCGCATGCCCCTCTTCGGCGGGGACCTCCTGCTCCAGGTACTCGTAGAGGTTGGAGAGGTAGAGGTTGTCCTCGTACATGCCGCCGATGGAGGAGAGGCTCGCCGAGACGGCGGCCTGCCCCTGCCGGAAGAGCAGCAGGTACATGGTCATCTGCCCCAGGGTGATGCTCCCCTGGATGGTCGAGACGGCGATCCAGCCATAGGCGCCGTAGAAGGCGGCGGTGCCGATGAGGCCCAGGGCGAAGCCCCAGAGGTCCCGGCGCAGGGTCAGCCGGCGGTCCTCGGCGAAGAGCCGCTCGAAGATCTCCCGGTAGCGCTCCAGCAGCCGGGGGCCGAGGCGGTAGAGCTTGACCTCCTTGGCGTGGTCCTCCCGGGCGAGGACCGTCTCGAGGTACATCTGCATGCGGGTTTCGGGGGAGCGCCAGCGGAAGAGGCGGAACTTGTCGCCGGAGAACTTGGCCTCGGCGAGAAACTCGGGGAAGCCGCCGAGCACGAGGATCAGCACGGCCCAGGGGGAGAACTGGACCAGCAGCACGGCGTAGCTCGCCAGGGAGATGCCGTTCTGCACCAGGCCGAAGGTCCGGTTGACCAGGCTCAGGGGGCGGGTCGAAGCCTCCCGGCGGGCCCGGGTGAGCTTGTCGTAGAACTCGGAGTCTTCGAACTGGGCCAGCCGGAGGGTGAGGGCCTTCTCCAGGATCATCACGTTGATCCGCTGCCCCATGAGGACCCTCAGAAGGGCCTGGCAGGTCGCGATCCCCCGCTGGGCGCCGGCGATGGCGGCGACGATCCCCCCCTCGACGGCGACGAACCAAAGGACCGCGGAGAGGTCGGCGGCGCCGGTCTGCCGCTGCAGGGCGATGGCCGCCACCACCCCGTCGACGATCAGCTGCCCCACATAGGCGACGGCGGCGGGGAGCACCCCGGCGACCAAAGTGAGCAGGGCCAGCAGCAGGGTGAGGCTGCGCCGGGTCGACCAGACCAGCTTCAGGGCCCGGCGACTGTAGCGGAAGACCCCGATGAAGCGCCGGGGGAGGCTGATGCCGTCGGTGTTCCAGTCGGAGGTTTTCATGGACTGTCTCAGGAAGGGGGCACAAGGGCCCCGTCTCTTATCGCCGTTTTCCCCCCGGCCCTTTTCCCCGGCCGGGCTCCCCGGTGCCGCCCCCCTTGGGGCCCTCCCCCGGCTTCTGGGCCTTGGCTTCGGTGACGGTGATGACGCGGTTGATTAGAAGCGCCCCGTCGAGGCAGTTGCGGGCCTCGCGGGCCTCGGCCTCCGTCGCCATCTTCACGTAGCCCGCGCCGACGAACTTCCCCGTCCGGGCGTCGGTGATCAGGTGGATGTAGGTCACCTTGCCGGCCACGGAGAAATGCTTGCGCAGGTCTTCTTCGGTGGCCTCCAGGGGGATGTTCTTCACGTAGAGGTCTTTGCTCATCGCCTCTCCTTTTCCCGGGACTCCCCGGAGTGGCCGCCCGGGCTCTTCCCGGTCGGGTCAATTTCAGCCCCGGAGTGTAGCACAACGGGAATGAAGATAGGACTGCCCTTCGCGGGGTCGGGAAAAAATTCGGCCCGATCCGGGTCTTCCCGGTCCGCGAAATCCGATCCCCTTCTCCCCCCTTTTGATTTGACACCGGGGCTGGGGAGACTGTATACAATTAATCCGCCGTTTCCGAAAGGTTTTTTCCGGGGCCCGACCTCACGGGACCCCCTCCAGCCGTCAGCCTTCGCATCCCGTCGCGATCATTTTTTCAAGGAGATGTTTTCATGATGAACCTCAAGCCCGAAGTCATCGCCCGGCTGGAGCGGGTGCTCAGTTCCGTCGAGATGCTCCTGCCCAAGGCCGTGGCCCCCGTCGACTGGGCCCACTCTCCGGCCGCCAACTGGCGCCGCCATTCCTTCTCCGGGTATCTCGAGCCGGTGAAGGTCAACGACACCACCACCCTGGAGGAACTGCTCGGGGTGGAGAAGCAGAAGGAGACCATGGTCAGCAACACCCGGCAGTTCCTGGCCGGGCTGCCGGCCAACAACGCCCTGCTCTGGGGCTCCCGGGGGACGGGGAAATCCTCCCTGGTCAAGGCCCTGCTCAACGAGTTCGCTTCCGAGGGGCTGCGGGTCATCCAGGTCGAGAAGGAAGACCTGATCTACCTCTCGGAGATCTTCTCCGCCGTGGAAAACGAGCCCTACCGCTTCATCCTGCTCTGCGACGACCTCACCTTCGAGGTGGGAGAGCTGAGCTACAAGATGCTCAAGAGTGCTCTCGACGGCTCCGTCTACTCGGCCCCGGAGAACGTGCTGATCTACGTCACCTCCAACCGGCGCTACCTCCTGCCCGAGTATGAAAGCGACAAGATCGGCGGCAAGTACGTCAACGGGGAGCTGCAGCAGAGCGAGGCGACGGAAGAGAAGGTCTCCCTCTCCGACCGCTTCGGGCTCTGGGTCCCCTTCCACGTCTTCTCCCAGGAGCGCTACCTCGAGGCGGTGCGTCTTTGCATCGAGCGGGAAGGGCGCCAGCGCAAGGTGGAGATCCCCTGGAGCGAGGAGCTGCAGCAGCAGGCCATCAAGTGGTCCCATGACAAGAGCAAGCGTTGCGGGCGCACCGCCTTCCAGTTCTCCAAGAACTGGATCGGCCGCTACCTCCTCGCCCGGCGGGCGGCCTGAGGCTGCAGACTTGCCTTACGGCTCCGCTCTTTCTATAATCCCCCGACCGGTTCCCGACCGTCCAGACGGAGGTGTCACCCCATGAGCGTATCGAACCCCCTCATCCAGATGGAAACCTCCCTCGGGGAGATCCTCCTCGAGCTCGATGCCGCCAAGGCGCCGGTCTCGGTCGCGAACTTTCTCGCCTACGCCCGGGACGGGCACTACGACGGGACGATCTTCCACCGGGTGATCAAGGGCTTCATGATCCAGGGGGGGGGGCTGACCCCCGAGCTGGCTGAAAAGCCGACCCGGGAGCCGATCAAAAACGAGGCGACCAACGGCCTTCGGAACAAGACCGGCACCATCGCCATGGCCCGGACCTCGGAGGTCGACAGCGCCACGGCCCAGTTCTTCATCAACACCGAGGACAAC
>JBFHXN010000266.1:0-4440 GCA_041598955.1 Desulfuromonadales bacterium
AGGAGGGCCTGGCGCAGATCGGCGCAGGAGGGATCGTTGTCGAATTCGGGATCCTCCGCCAGGGTGAAGGCCTCCTTCCGGGCCGTTTCCAGAAGGCCTCCATCCCGCAGGAGGTTCGCCACCCGGAAGTCGGGGAGTCCGGACTGGCGGGTCCCGAGAAATTCTCCGGGCCCCCGGATTTCGAGATCGGCCTCGGCGATGCGGAAACCATCCTGGGTCTCGGCCATCACCTGAAGTCGCTGCATCCCCTCGTCGCTGCAACGGCGGGCGCGCACCAGGAGGCAGGTCCCCTTCCCTCCCCCTCGCCCTACCCTCCCTCGAAGCTGATGGAGTTGGGCGAGGCCGAATCGATCGGCATGCTCCACCATCATGACGGTGGCGTTGGGGACGTCGATGCCGACCTCGATGACGGTGGTGGCCACCAGGATGTCGATCTCCCTCCCCTTGAAGGAGGCCATCACCTCCTCCTTTTCCTCCGATTTCATCCGCCCGTGCAGAAGGCCGACCCGACACCCAGCGAAGGCTTCGTTGGAGAGGACCTCCGAAGCCTCGGTGGCGGCCAGAAGGTCGTTTTTTTCGCTCTCTTCCACCAGGGGGTAGACGATGTAGGCCTGCCGGCCGGCGGCGACCTCCTCCGAAATGAAGCGGTAGGCCCTCCCCCTCTGCTCTTCGGTGATCACCCGGGTGGCGACGGGAGTGCGCCCCGGCGGAAGCTCGTCGATGACCGAGAGGGCGAGATCTCCGTAGAGGGTCAGGGAAAGGGTCCGGGGGATGGGGGTGGCGGTCATCACCAGCATGTGGGGGCTCTCCCCCTTGCTGCGCAGAGCGCCTCGCTGGCGAACCCCGAAACGGTGCTGCTCGTCGATGATGCCGAGCCCCAGGCGCAAAAAATCGACCCCCTGCTGCAAAAGGGCGTGGGTGCCGACCACCATGTGCGCCTCCCCTTTCCGGATCTCCTCGAGGGCACTCCGCTTCTCGGCGGCCCCCATGGAGCCGGTGAGCAAAACGACCCGGAGCCCCAGGCTCTCCATCCAGGGGTTGAACTGGAGAAAGTGCTGTTCGGCGAGGATTTCCGTGGGGGCGACCACGGCCACCTGGGTGTCGTTCTCGATGGCGACAAGAGCGGTCATCAGGGCCACGACGGTCTTTCCGCACCCCACATCCCCCTGAAGGAGCCGGTACATGGGGTGGGGAGAGAGAAGGTCCTGCTTGATCTCGCCGAGGACCCGGCGCTGCGCGTCGGTCAGGCGATAGGGGAGCATTTTGGCCAGGGGGCGGGTGTAGCGATGGGTGACCTGGAAGGGGATTCCCGCCTCCAGGGCTACCCCCCTTCGGCGCAGGGCCAGGCCCAGTTGGAGAAAAAAGAATTCGTCAAAAACGAGGCTGCGACGGCAGAGGTCCTCACCCGATTCCAGGGCCTGGGCGGAGGCCTCACGAGGGGGCCAATGGGCGCCGCCGAGGGCTTGGGCGACGGGGAGAAGTCCGTGGCGGGAGAGGATCTGGGCGGGGACGGGGGAAACGGCCAGGGGGGCGAAGTGGTCGACGACCTCTTTCCAGATCTTGCGGGCGCTTTTCTGGTGGAGGCCTTCGGTCAGGGGATAGACGGGGAGGATGCGGCCGAAGTTGAGGGGATCGCTGGCGGCCGCTTGGGCCAGGGTGCAGCCGGGTTCGAGAAATTCGACGTCGGGATGATGGATTTCCCGCTGGGGGCCGAAACGCTTGACCTCTCCCGTGAAGACGGCGCGCCGGCCGGGGGCGAAGCGCTGCTGCATCCAGGCCTTGCGGTAATGGAACCACTTGAGGGCCACCTGACCCGTGCCGTCACCGACCACCACCTCGTAGAGCCGCTTGCGGGAGCGGGGGGTGATGGCTTCTCCGGCAGCCAGGATCTCTCCGCTGAAGACCTCCCGGAGGCCGTCCCTCAACTGGGCGATGCGGCGGAACTCGCGGCGGTCTTCATAGCGCTGGGGCAGGGTGTAGAGGGCATCCTCCACGGTGACGAGTCCCATCCGCCGCAGCTTCTCGGCGACCTTCGGACCGACGCCCCGCACCCCGGTGAGGGGGGTGGCGAGCAGCTCCCGGCTGCGCCGGTAGTCCGGTGCCGGGGGCATCTCCCCTCCCCTACTGCTCGAAGAGGGCGTTCAGATCGCGCAGGATGTCCTTGACGTCGAGGCCGTGGGCCTGGGCGCCCTGCTCCAGGGTCTCGTGCATGGCCCCCATGCACCCGATGCAGCCGAGATTGTACTTGGCCAGAACCTTGGCCACCTGGGGGCTCATCTGGAGCACGTGGTGAAAGGTCATGTCCTTGGTGACTTTGGGGGTCATAGTTCTACCTCAGGAGAAAGGTGAAAGGAATAAGGTAAAAGGTGATTGCAAAGGCCTTAAAACCTGTCTCGATCCTTGAGCCTTGAACCTTTTACCCGGTTTTATTCGTACTTGATGTCGATGATTTCGTAAACCTTGAGGCCCGAGGGGACCTTGATCCGGACCTCGTCGTCGACCCGGTGCCCGATGAGGGCCTTGCCGACGGGAGAGGTGACGGAGATTTTCCCCTCCTTGATATCGGCCTCGTCCTCGCCGACGATCTGGTAGCAGACTTCGTTGCCCGAGTCGACATCGAAAAGGGTCACCTTGGCGCCGAAAACAACCTTGTCGGAGCTGAGGTCGGCGGGGTTGATGACCTGGGCCCGGGCGATCTTGTCGTTGATCTCGCGGATGCGCCCTTCGATAAACCCCTGGCGGTTCTTGGCGGCATCGTACTCGGCATTCTCGGAAAGGTCGCCGTGGCCGCGGGCCTCCTCGATATCCTTCACCACCTTGGGACGTTCGACCCGGATCAGCTTCTTCAGCTCCTCCTGAAGCCGCTGGAATCCTTCTTGGGTCATGGGAACGGAATTGGACATGCTGCTCCTTTGCCTCGTCGCCAGAAATTCGACGGGCGGGTTTCCCCGCCCGTATGGCTCGATAACGCGTCTTTTTGTGGATCGATCGACCGGGATCTACCCCCGGCCTTTCGGCGAATAATACTCTTGGAGGGGCGTGACGTCAAGAGTTTCTCGACGCAGGGCCAGCATCCCGTCCACGGCCGCTTTCATGCCGGCAACGGTGGTGAAGTAGGCGACGTTGTAGACCACCGCCGAGCGGCGGATGGAGAAGGAGTCCTGGATCGACTGGGCGCCGAAGGTGGTATTGAAGACGGCACCGATCTCGTGGTTCTTGATGGCGTCGACGCAGTGGGGGCGCCCCTCCTTGACCTTGTTGATGATGGTGGTGGCGATCCCCCGGTCGTTGAGGAAGGAAGCCGTTCCCCGGGTGGCGAGGATCTCGTAGCCCGCCTTGACCAGCTTTTCAGCCGGCTCCAGGATGTGCTTCTTGTCCGAATCCTTGACGCTGATGAAGACCTTCCCCTCCAGGGGGAGTCGCACGCCAGCGCCGAGCTGAGCTTTGGCGAAGGCCTTGCCGAAGTCGAAGTCGATCCCCATGACTTCCCCCGTCGATTTCATCTCCGGGCCCAGCAGAGGGTCGACCCCGGGGAACTTGGCGAAGGGGAAGACCGCTTCCTTGACCGAGATGTGGCGAGGAATGATGTCGCCGGAAACCCCCTGCTTCGCCAGGGATATTCCGGCCATGGCCAGGGCCGCGATCTTGGCCAGGGGGCGTCCGGTGGCCTTGGAGACGAAGGGGGCGGTGCGGCTGGCCCGGGGATTGACCTCGAGAATGAAGATCTCCCCATCCTTCACCGCGTACTGGACGTTCATCAGCCCCACCACCCCGAGTTCCAGGGCCATCAAAACCGTCTGCCGGCGGATCTCGGCCACGGTGGCCTCGGGAAGCGAATAGGGAGGCAGGGCGCAGGCCGAGTCCCCCGAGTGGATCCCGGCCTCCTCGATGTGCTGCATGATCCCCCCCATCACCACTTCGGTGCCGTCGGAGAGGGCGTCGACGTCGACCTCGATCGCTTCCTCGAGGAACTTGTCGACCAGGATCGGGTGCTCGGGGGAGGCCTCCACGGCGTGCTTCATGTAGCGGCGCAGCTGCTCCGCATCGTAGACGATCTCCATGGCCCGGCCTCCCAGGACGTAGGAAGGGCGCACCACCACGGGGTAGCCGATCCGCTCGGCGACCCGCTCGGCATCCTCGGCGGAGCGGGCCATGCCGTTTTCGGGCTGCCGCAGGCCGAGCTTGTGCAGCAGGGCCTGGAAGCGCTCCCGGTCCTCGGCCCGGTCGATGGCGTCGGGGCTGGTGCCGATGATGGGAACCCCGGCCTTCTCGAGGGCGACCGCCAGCTTGAGGGGAGTCTGTCCGCCGAACTGGACGATCACCCCGGCGGGTTTCTCGATATGGACGATTTCGAGCACGTCCTCCAGGGTCAGGGGCTCGAAGTAGAGCCGGTCGGAGGTGTCGTAGTCGGTGGAGACCGTCTCGGGGTTGCAGTTGACC
>JBFHXN010000267.1:0-4407 GCA_041598955.1 Desulfuromonadales bacterium
CTCGACTTCGAGGAGATTCCCTTCGACCTGCGCGAGGTGGTCGAGAAAACGGTTCTGGCCCTGGCCCTGAGGGCCCACCAGAAGGGGCTCGAAATCGTCTGCCGGATTGCCCCGGAGGTCCCGGCCCAGGTCGTCGGCGACCCCATGAGGGTCCGGCAGGTCCTGATCAATCTGATCGGAAACGGCATCAAGTTCACCGATCGGGGAGAAGTGACCGTCCTGGTCGATCTCGACCGGAAGGTCGACAGGGCAGGGGAAGGGAACGACTGCGTGCTGCGCTTCACCGTACGGGACACGGGGATAGGGATCCCCCAGGAGCAGCTCCAGAGACTCTTTCAGAGCTTCACCCAGGTCGACTCCTCCACCACCAGGAATTTCGGTGGAACGGGGCTGGGGCTGGCGATCTCCCGCCAGATGGTGGAGATGATGGGAGGGCTCATCCGTGTCGAGAGCCGGGTGCGAAAGGGGAGCAGCTTTGTCTTCAGCGTCCCCTTCCGGGTCGCGGAGGAGACAGGGGAGCTTCTTTTCCCACGGCCGGAGGCTGCGGCGGGGCGCAGGGCCCTGGTGGTCGACGACAACGGGAGCAGCCGGCTGATTCTCAGGGAGATGCTCTCGGACCTCGGCATGGAGGTGACGTTGCTCGAGGGAGGGGTCGATGTGCTGCAGCAGCTCGAAGAGGCGCTCCGGGGGGGGAAACCCTTCGACCTGCTGCTGCTCGATTCCCGGATGCCCGGGATGGATGGCTTTTCCGTGGCCGAGGCGGTGCGCTCGAGCCCGACCCTTGAGGTGCCGATGGTCATGATGCTTTCATCGGACAGGGTGAGCGAGGACTCGGTACGCTGCAGGAAACTGGGGATTACCTCTTATCTGGTCAAGCCGGTGCGCCGCTCCGAACTGTTCGAGACCATTCTTGTGGAGCTCTTCGGGGAGGATGGGAAGGTGGCCTGCTCCGAGCAGGGGATTGGGACTCCCATGCCCGAGGCCGAACATCCTAAGGGGGGTGCGAATCGGGAAGAGGTCCATGTGCTTCTGGCCGAAGACAATCTACTCAACCGCAAGGTCGCCGTGGCTCTCATGGAAAAAAGGGGGTGGAGGGTGACCTCCGTCGGGAACGGCCGGGCCGCTGTGGAGGCCCTGAAAAAAGGAGAATTCGACCTGGTTCTGATGGACATCCAGATGCCCGACCTCGACGGGCTCGACGCCACCCGGCTCATTCGAGCCTCCGAAGATGAAACCGGGAGGCATGTCCCGATCATCGGACTGACCGCCCATGCCATGAAAAAGGATCGGGAGGCCTGCCTCTCCGCAGGGATGGATGAATACGTTTCCAAGCCCATCGACCAGAAAATGCTCTATGCCGCCATCGAGAGGCAGCTGACAGGAAACAAAGGGGCGGGGGAGGGAAGCAACATCGATGACCTCTCGGGGGTTCGGCAGACCCTTGAGCAGAACCATTCCTTCATCGGGGAATTTGTCGAGGAGTTTCTGGAGGAATACCCCGGGGAGCTCCGGCGGTTGAGGGAGGCCCTGGCGGCCGGCGACGGGGGGGCCGTGGAGAGAATCGCCCATGGGCTCAAATCGGTGGTGGGGCTTTTCCGGGCCGACGGCGCCTACCGCCTTGCCCGCGACCTGGAGAGGGCGGGGGAGGCGATGACCCTCGGGGAGGCCGAAACCCTTTGCGGGGAACTGGCCCTGGAGCTCGAACGGATGGGGGAGGTGCTCTCCAGTGCGAGACGGGAGGCTCGGGCCGCCGGTTAGGACGGCTCCGAAACCTTCCTGGAGAAAAACCCCTTTCTCAGCGGATGTAGGCTTCGGTCACATAGCGCCTGAGCATGGCGTGGGTATTGAAATAATAGGCGTTTTTGCCGATGGTGTTTTTCATGATCCGGATCCACCCCGCACGATCGCCGTAGTAGGCGGGCAGAATGACCTTCTCCAGCTTCCTGTAGAGATCCTCCGAGTCCTCATCCGAGTGGTTGGGTTCCGCCTCGGCTCCCTCGGAAGGGGGACCGATGGACCACCCCGTCACTCCCTCGATATGTCCTTCGATCCACCACCCGTCCAGAACACTGAAATTGGGCACCCCGTTCAGGGCCGCCTTCATGCCGCTGGTGCCCGAGGCCTCCAGGGGGCGCATGGGGTTGTTGAGCCAGAGGTCGACCCCGGGGATCAGGCTGGTGGCCACCTCCATGTTGTAGTTTTCCAGGTAGACGCAGGTGACCTTCCCCTTGAGGCGGTTCATGTGCCGGAAGATCCGCTGGATGACCTCCTTGCCGGGCACGTCCCGGGGGTGGGCCTTGCCTCCGAATACCAGCTGGAGCCGTCCGTTGCCGATTTCCAGGAGGCGTTCGATATCGCTGAAGATGAGATCGGCCCGCTTGTAGGTGGCCGCCCGCCGGGCGAAGCCGATGGTCAGCACCTCGGGGTCGAGTTCAACTCCCGACACCTCCTGGACGTACTGGAAGAGCAGGGCCTTGGCGCCGCAGTGGGCGTCCCAGATCTCCTCGTCGGGAATGACGTCGACGCGCACCAGCAGCTCCGGCTCGTTGGCCCAGCCGGGGAGGTATCGATCGAAGAGGGCCATGAAGAAGGGGGAGGTCCAGGTGAAGGGATGGACGCCGTTGGTGATGGCGTGGATCTCGAATCCCGGGAACATGGCCTGGGAGACCTCCCCATGCTTTTTCGCCACGCCGTTGACGTAACGACTCAGGTTGAGGGCGAGCATGGTCATGTTGAGATGGTCTTTGCCGGCCAGTTCCTGGAAAATCGACGAGGGGATCGGTTCGCCGAGGATGCGCCTCACCATCTCCCAGGGGAACTTGTCGTGGCCGGCCTCGACGGGGGTGTGGGTGGTGAAGACGCACTGCTCCATCACCCGCCGGGTATCCCAGGTGGCCCGCTCGTCCCAGGTCTCATCCAGATGGCGCCGGGCGTGGTTGAGCAGCTCCAGGGTCAGCAGGCTGGCATGCCCCTCGTTGAGATGGTACTTCTTGACCGTGAAGCCGAGGGCATCGAGGATGCGGGCCCCGCCGATGCCGAGGACGATCTCCTGCTTGAGGCGGTACTCCTGGTCCCCGCCGTAGAGGTGGTCGGTGATGCGGCGGTCGCCGTCGGCGTTGCCCGGGATGTCGGTGTCGAGAAAGAGCACCGGCACGACCCCCCCGGTGGGGCTGTTGACCCTGTAGAGCCAGGGCTGGACCTTGACGTCCCGATCCTCGATGGTCACCAGAACCTTGACGGGGAGCAGCTCCATGAACCTCTCGGGCTGCCACTCGACGGGGCCCTCCTGCTGCCAGCCCTGGGAGTCGAACCTCTGGCGGAAGTATCCCTTGCGGCTCACCAGGGAGACGGCCACCATGGGGAGCTTGAGGTCGGCGGCGCTCTTGATGGTGTCTCCGGCCAGCACCCCCAGTCCTCCGCTGTAGGTGGGGATGTCGTTGGAGAGGCCGATCTCCATGGAGAAGTAGGCTATCTTCGGTTCCCGGGTGAAGGTTTTCCAGTCTTTCAAGGCTCTTGCCTCCCTTTGGGCGCTGGGAAATCAGGGTCAAATAATAGCAGGAATTATCGGCTGGGGAAGCGAATACTTTGCCGCCCCTTGTCACGGGAATCATCCTCGTCAGCATGAAGACTTGCAATTGGGGAGCGATCTGTGGAACATTCAAAGTCCCCTGCCGGATCGGTTCCGGCAGCCACCCAACCCGGCGGGCGCCCTCATGTATCTTGAATATTTCGGTTTCCGCGAAAAGCCCTTCAGCATCACCCCCGATCCGCGCTTTCTTTTCCTGAGCCGCCGTCATCGCGAAGCGCTGGCGCATCTGCTCTACGGCATCCGCAACCGCTCCGGCTTCATCGAGATCACCGGGGAGGTCGGAACGGGAAAGACCACCCTGCTGCGCACCCTGCTCGGGGAGCTGGGAGAAGAGGGCTACCGCACCGCCTTCATCTTCAATCCCCGGCTCTCCTCCCTGGAGCTTCTGCGCAGCATCAACCACGAGTTCGGAATCGACGATGCCGGCCGGGACCGCTCGGAACTGCTCCGCCATCTCAACGACTTTCTCCTGAAGGAAAACGCCGCCGGTCGCACGGTGGTCCTGGTGGTCGACGAGGCGCAGAACCTCAAGCCCTCCGTCCTGGAAGAGATCCGTCTGCTGTCGAACCTGGAAACGGAGAGCGACAAGCTCATCCAGATCGTTCTGGTCGGACAGCCCGAGCTGGGGCGGCTTCTCGGCCAGAAGGACCTGCGGCAGCTCCGGCAGAGGATCACGGTGCGCTACTGCCTGGGGACCATGGGCCGCCCGGATACGGCGACCTATGTGGGCCATCGCCTCGAGGTGGCCGGAGCCGGGGCCCGGGTGCGCTTCACCCCTGCCGCCCTCCGTCGCATCCACCGCTTCGCCGGCGGGGTTC
>JBFHXN010000268.1:0-4407 GCA_041598955.1 Desulfuromonadales bacterium
ATCTGGCGCCCCGGACGGGGAAGATCCCCGGCGTCACCGGGGTCATCCTCGCCGGCGGGGAGAGCCGCCGCATGGGGAGCGACAAGTCCCTTCTCCCCTTGAAGGGGGCGCGCTTCATCGACCATGTCTACCGCACCCTGGCGCCCCTTTTCGAGGAGGTGGTCATCGTCACCAACTCCCCCGGCCTCTACGACAACATCCCCTGCCGCAAGGTCCCCGACATCTACTACGCCCAGGGCTCCCTGGCCGGCATCCACTCGGGGCTCTGCCACGCCCGCACGGAGAAGGCCTTCGTGGTCGCCTGCGACATGCCCTTCGTCAACCCCGGGGTGGTCCGCCATCTCTGCGGCCGGGCTGCCGGGGCCGACGTGATCATCCCCGTCGGGGAGAGGGGCCCCGAGCCCCTCCACGCCCTCTACGACAAGCGCTGCCTGCCGGCCATGGAGGAGCTTCTCGACGCGGGGCGCCGGCGCATCGTCGGTTTCTTCCCCCAGGTGGAGGTGGCGGAAGTGGCGCCCGCGGAGCTTGCCCCCCTCGACCCGCAGGGGCTCTCCTTCCGGAACATCAACACCCCCCAGGAGTATTTCGCTCTGCGGGAGGCCCCTCTCCCCCAGTCGGCCGGCCTGGAGCGGCGGCAGGAGCGGCGGGCCGACGGGTAGGAACTGCGCCCCTCCTTGACGGGATCGCCGCCGTGCTTTACATTGAGGTAAGACACGGGAGGTCCCCATGCCCCACGCGAAACTCAGCACCAAGTCCCAGATCGTCATCCCCGCCGAGATCCGGCGCAAATTACGGGTCCATCCGGGCGACACTCTCGAAGTGAACCTCGAAGACGACAAGGTCACCATCCGAAAGGCCCCCTCCTCCTACGTGAAGGAGCTGGAGGGGTGCGTCTCCGATCTCTGGCAGGGGTATGAAGGGGAACTTCAGAGGGAGAGGGACCGGTGGGACGGCTGAATCCGGAGACCCTTAAAGCGGGGGATCGGATCGCCCTCGATACGGTCACCCTGGTCTACTTTCTGGAGCGCCATCCGGTCCACTACCCGACCGTCCGGCGGCTTTTCCGGCAGATCGAAACCGGCCGCTTGTCGGCGGTCATGGCCTCCCTGGTCTTTGCCGAACTGCTGGTTCCGGCCTACCGGGCCGCAGAGGAGAAGCGGGTCGAAAAGCTTGTGAGGACGTTGAGCAACTTCCCCCATCTGGAGATTCTCCCCCTGACCACCGAAATCGCCACGGATGCCGCCAGGCTGAGGGCCCGCTATGGCATCCGCACCCCCGACGCCATCCACGTCGCCACCGCTTTGAGTGGAGGTGCCGCGGGCATCGTTACCAACGACCGGGGCCTTGATCGACTGGAGCCTGAACTGCAGATCTGGTTGCTGGAGTAGCAGGAGCTCTACCGTTCGGAGGAACAAGAGCAGATCTCGCCAGAAGAGGCGAGTCCACGGAGGACCAAGCGATCCCCCCAAGGGGCCAGAAACGACGAAGAGGAGCCGGCAGCGGCTCCTCTTCGTCGTTTCAGTGACCCAAAACCTGGTTCATGCACGGAAAGGGGATTGGATTGCCGTTCAACTCCCTCTCCCTTGACGGGAGAGGGTCGGGGTGAGGGTGAGAAAAAGATCCGCGACATTGGCCCCTAATGGCTCTCCAGACAGGGAAACAGGCGCAACCCCCGGACGTTCAGGCGGCGCTGAACCCTTTCAGCCAGGTCAGAAGGGTCTGGAGCACTCCCAGGGCGAAGAGGGCGCCGAAGAGGGCCTTGTTGTGCCGGGCGAGCCAGAGGGGAAGGTAGATGTCGAAGTTGGCCCGCCGCTCGTCGGTGTAGCGGGCGGCGACGTCTGTGAGGGGGCAGCGTCCCTTGTTGAAGACGATGATGAGGCACTCGAGGGTGACCACGCCGATGAGGAGGGCGGAGAGGGAGAATCGGCCGGCGAGGGTGGCGAGGGGGATCGCCACGATGCACCCGGCGAAGAAGGCCCAGATCAAAGTGTGGAGGAGCTTGACGGCTCGCAGGGTGGGGGAGGGGGTCATGTCCGGTCCGATGGCGTTTTGGTCTGCGGTCACCCCTTGCGCCGGCGCCGGGTGACGATCCAGGCGAGGACAAAGACGCCCGCCACGAAGAGGTTGATGAGGATGAAGTTCACGCCCACCGCCTCCCAAAAGGTGGGCTCCTCGAAAAAGAAGCGGGCCAGCAGCCCATGGTCGCGGCGATCGTGGGTCGAGTAGCGGTTTCCGGGGCCGGCGAGGGCCAGGAGCAGGATCAGTCCTTCGGAGAAGAGGATCCAGAGGATCCAGGCTCCCGGGCGGCTTTTCTTCTTCGGGGGGGATTGCAAAAGGCTCTCCTTTGGTTGAGTGGGGCCCCGACTGAAGAGGGGGGCAGGTCCCGATGGCTGAGAAAATATGCGTCAGGAAGGCTCAGGCCTTCAACGGGCTCTTTGAATCCATCCACCCGGCTTCACCGGATGACCTCCCGCAGGGACAACTCGTAGGGAATCACCTTCTCCAGGTAGGCCGAATCCTGCAAGGAGTCGCCCCAGTGGACCCAGATGGCACGGTGGTCTCCCACCAGGTTGATGCCGTCCGTGGAGACGATCATCTCCTCCAGTTCCGCGAGGGGCATGGTGGCCCGAAACAGGGAGAGCCCCTGGCGGAAGGTGATCCTGTCGGCCGTGATGGCGAGGCGGGATCGACCCGAGAAGGCCAGGAGGGCATTGAAAGAAAACGCGACGGCAAAGAGGAAAAGAACAGCGGGAAAGTACTGAGCGTACAGGAACATAAAGAAATCCATTACCCCGAAGGCAATAAGCACCGGGATGGCGAACTTGATATTCCCATGTTCGGCCCGAATGGTGACTTCGAAAAGATCAGGCTCATTTCGAATCCCCAGCTGCGTCTCCTCGGGAGGCTCGGGCCGGGAAAAGGAGAGGCCCTGTTTCCTCCAGAGGGCGATCAGCGGGGTGTCGAGGTCTTCGGGACCACGAACGCTGGATTTTTTGTAGACGCGGTTGTCCAGGGGGAGCGCCAGGGCGATGGCCAATCGTTCGGCGATGGAGCGGGCGAACCATGGGTCCCGGTGGTTGAGAACGAGGGCATCTTTGATGCCGGACAAATGGATTGTATAGGCATGATGGTCGTTCTTTGAGCCTTTCACGTACGTTTCGCGCAGGGTGATTTTCCTGATGCGGGTTATGGGAAAGCGTTTGACGCGCAGGGGGATGAGAAGCCCCTTCTGGAGCAGAACCTCGTTGGTGAGTTCGTCGACCTTGATCCGGTGAATCCAGAAGACAAAAAGGGAACCGGCGAAAACGATGTAGATACCGAAAATCAGGTCCGGGAGGTCGCTGCCGGGGAAGGCGAGGACCACGGCCCCGACCATGATGAGCAGCAGCCCCGTCCGGGCGACCCGGCCCGGATTTTTCTTCAGGTTGATCTTGACGCTCAAGGGAAGACCCCCTGTGGGAGGAGGGCCGATGGTGGCAGGATCAAGGTCATATCTTTCTTCCCGCTTGCTTTTCCCACCACTGGGGCAGCCGGGGGTTGAGGGTGGACCAGAAGGCCCCATGATAGGACGGCAGGAGAACCTGCACCAGGGTGACGGCGATGGTGACGGCGAAAGCCAGCCCATAGGTGAGGGGCCAGGACGGGGCGCCCCCAAGGTAGGAGGAGGTCCAGAGAGCGACGAAGACCGCCGCCCAGAGGATCTCGAGCCAACGTTTCGCGCGAAGGACATTGCAGAAGAGAAAGAAGTGAAAAACAACGAATATCACCCCGAGGGCCAGCTGGTCGTGGAGCCGGCCGAACAGGGGGGAAGAGACAAGGGCGAGCAGCATGAAGCCCACGTCCAGTTCAGACAGGCGGAAGCCGGGATCAAAGGTGGCGATGCGGTTCATGGTCGGGTCCTGACGGCCTTTCTTGCGGCCGTGCGGTGCGGGTCGGAATGGACCCCCGATTAAAAGGATTCAGATAGCCGGGGCCGCCGTGGGGGTGGATCGCTCACGGGTCGGTCTTCTTTCCCTTGAGGAATAAAAGAATCAGGCCCGCGGTGGACGGTTTGGTGACTCCTGTTGCGAGCCGGTCGAGTTCACCCGGGTTCATGTCCTGGATCTGGTAGGCGAACCCAGCCCCGGGAAACCAGGAGCGGGTCATGCTGGATACGGTCGAACCCTGAACGCGGTCTGCGATGTCCGTCATGATGGATTCGATAGTTGCGGCATGGGCCCTCGCGATCGACGTCTTGACCGCGACGACCAGCCCTTCACGAGCGATGTGGTTTCGGGGTTCGTTGAAGAGGCGGATGATGCCCATCGTCGCTTCATCGTCAATGGCCATGACCATATCGGTGTTTTTGACGTTGTGAATCCATGGTATGTGCTTGT
This sequence comes from Desulfuromonadales bacterium, assembly GCA_041598955.1. Classification (GTDB taxonomy): domain Bacteria; phylum Desulfobacterota; class Desulfuromonadia; order Desulfuromonadales; family JBFHXN01; genus JBFHXN01. The sequence goes on from JBFHXN010000268.1 coordinate 4,377, forward strand.
CGCCAATGCCCTCGATGCGGTGGGCGCCAAA
>JBFHXN010000269.1:0-4397 GCA_041598955.1 Desulfuromonadales bacterium
CAGGGCTCTCCGGGCTCCCTCGTCGAGAAGGAGACGCCCCCGGGGCTTCTTGGTGAAGGCGATCCAGTGCTTCTTCGCCGCCAGACGCCGCCGGCCGGGCAGAAAGCGGGTCCCCACCTCCTCGCCGGCGAAGAGCCGGGTCAGGATCCCCGGTGAGCGGCCGTTGACGATCACCGTCGCCACCCCGTAGAGGGCCGCCGTCTTGGCCGCCTGGATCTTGGTGGCCATGCCGCCGGTCCCGACCAGGGTGGCCGAGTCGCCCGCCATCGCCTCGATCTCCGGCGTGATCTCTTCCACCCTGGGGATAAGGCGGGCAGCCGGGTTCCTGCCGGGGTCGCAGTCGTAGAGGCCGTCCACGTCGGAGAGGATGATCAGAAGGTCGGCCTCGACGAGGTTGGTCACCATGGCCGAGAGGTTGTCGTTGTCCCCGAAGCGGATCTCGTCGACCACCACCGTGTCGTTCTCGTTGATCACGGGGGTGACGCCATGCTCGAGAAGGGTCATCAGGGTGTTGCGGGCATTGAGGTAGCGGCGCCGGTTGGCGAGATCGTCCCGGGTCAGCAGCACCTGGGCAACGAGGTGCTCGCGCAGGCCGAAGGCCTCCTTGTAGGCCCGCATCAGGCGGCTCTGCCCGATGGCGGCGGCGGCCTGCTTGAGGGGGATGGTGGGTGGCCGGCCCGTGATGCCGAGGCTCCCCTTGCCGGCGGCCACGGCGCCGGAGGAGACGACAATCACCTCCCGGCCGGCGGTGATGAGGGCCGAAACCTGGCCGGCGATGGCCTCGATCATCGCCCCCTCGAGGCCGCGACAGTCGGAGATCACCCCGCTGCCGATCTTGATCACCACCCGTTTGGCCCGGGTCAGAAAATCGACTTCCATGCTGCCCCAATCCCCGCGGAACATCTTGAATTTCCTGAAAAAAGTGGGCGCAATCTTACCCTTCGTCCGGATCGCTGTCAAGGCTCGGCGTTCCTGCCTGGGCGGCCCGGAGCCGCTCCAGCTCGCTCCCCACGGCCCGCACCAGCTCGGGGACCCCATCGCCGGTGACGGCCGAGAGGGGAAAGACCCGGTAGCCCCTGGACTCGAAGGCCGGGCCGAGCTCGGCGGCGCGCTCCCGGGCCTCGGGGACGTCCTGCTTGGTGAGCACCACCAGCTGGGTCTTGCGCAGAAGCTCGGGGTTGTGCCTCCCCAGCTCGGCGTTGATCATGTCGAAGCGCTCCAGGGGGTCCCCCTCCTGCATCCCCGAGAGATCGACCAGGTGCAGAAAGAGATCGGTCCGCTCGACGTGGCGCAAAAACCGAGTCCCCAGGCCATGCCCTTCGCTCGCCCCCTCGATGAGGCCGGGGATGTCGGCCATGACGAAGCTCTTGTAGCTACCGTAGCGGACCACCCCCAGGTTGGGGACGAGGGTGGTGAAGGGATAGTCGGCGATCTTGGGCCGGGCCGCGGAGACGGCCGCGATGAGAGTCGACTTGCCCGCGTTGGGCAGACCGACCAGCCCCACGTCGGCCAGTAGCCTGAGCTCGAGACGCAGCCACCTCTCCTCCCCTGGGATGCCGGGCTGGACATGGCGCGGGGCCCGGTTGGTGCTGGTGACGAAGCGGGCGTTTCCCCGCCCCCCGCGCCCTCCCTTGAGGCGAAATTCATCCGAATCGACCACCTTGAGATCGGCGAGGAGTTCGCCGGTTTCGGCGTCGAAGACCAGGGTTCCCGGCGGGACGTTGATCAGGTAATCCTCGCCGTCCTTGCCGTGCATGTTCTTGCCCCGGCCATGCCCGCCCCGCTGCGCCGTGTAATGAACCCGGTAGCGCAGGTCGAGCAGAGTCCCCAGACCGGAGTCGACACGGAAGATCACGTCGCCGCCGTCGCCGCCGTCGCCGCCGTCGGGTCCCCCCCGGGGGATGAACTTCTCCCGGCGAAAGGAGAGGCAGCCCCGGCCGCCGTCGCCCGATTTCGCGTGGATTTTGACCTCATCGATGAATTTCATGGCGCTCGGACTTTACCGCTCAGCTGGAAAATAGAGGATTGAAAAAAGAGACTCCGGATCCTTCCATATCGTCCGGTCGAAAATGAAAAAAGCCCGGAGTCCGTCGCGCGGACCCCGGGCTTTCAATGACTCTGCCGGGAACGGATCAGGCAGCGTAGACGCTGACCTTTTTCCGGTCCTTGCCCTTGCGCTCGAAGGTGACGACGCCGTCGACCAGAGCGAAGAGGGTGTAGTCCTTGCCGCAGCCGACATTGTTGCCGGGGTGCACGGTGGTGCCCCGCTGGCGCACGATGATCGAGCCGGCGGTGACGGTCTGGCCGCCGTAAGCCTTCACACCGAGGCGCTTGCCGGCGCTGTCGCGGCCGTTTCTGGAGCTGCCGACGCCTTTTTTATGAGCCATGGGATTTCCTCCTTACGCCTCGATGCCGATGATTTTCAGACGGGTGATGGGCTGGCGGTGGCCATACATCTTGCGCTGGCCGGTGCGACGCTTCGAGTGGAATACCAGGACCTTCTTGTCCTTGTCCTGCTCGACGATCTTCGCCTTGACCTTGGCGCCCGAAAGAAGGGGGGTTCCGATCTTGACCGCTTCTCCCCCGACCATGAGGACCTCTGCCAGCTCGATGGTATCACCCACCGCGCCTTCGATTTTTTCGACCTTGAGTTGGTCGCCTTCGGAAACTTTGTACTGCTTGCCTCCGGTCTTGATAACCGCGTACATATTCTTGTCACCTCGCTCTCGCGCTTGATACTGACCTGTCAGGAACGACGAAATATAACCGCCGACATCCCGACTGTCAAGGGAAATTTCAACTGACGGCGATTTCGTATTGCTCCAGGTGAAAACCGGGCCGGGGGCTGATGACGATCGGGCGCCCGAAGCGTTTCTCCAGGTCCTCGATCCCCTGACGCTCCTCGTCGTAGAGAAGCGCAGCCACGTCGGGGTTGACCAGCAGGGTCACCCTCTCCCCCGGCAGGTCGCTCATCTCCCGGAGCAGCTCACGGAAAATCTCGTAGACCATGGTGGTGCGGCTCCGCACGTAACCCTTCCCCTCGCAGTAAGGGCAGGGCTCGCAGAGGGTACGGCCGATGCTCTCCCTCACCCGCTTGCGGGTCATCTCCACCAGACCGAGCTCGGAGATTTTCAGGATGTTTGTCTTGCTCTTGTCGTTTTTCAGGGCCTCCTCCAGGGCGCCGTGCACCTTCTCCCTGTGGGCCTCCTTCTCCATGTCGATGAAGTCGATGATGATCAGCCCGCCGATATTGCGCAGCCGCAGCTGGTAGGCGATCTCCCGCACCGCCTCGAGGTTGGTCTTGAGGATGGTGTCTTCCAGGTTGTGCTTGCCGACATAGCGCCCCGTGTTGACGTCGACGGCGGTGAGGGCCTCGGTCTGCTCGATGATGATGTAGCCGCCGCTCTTGAGCCAGACTTTGCGCCCCAGGGCCCGGGTGATCTCAACCTCGAGACCGAAGGCGTCGAAAATAGGCTCCTGGTCGTCGTACTTCTCGATGACGTATTTGAGCTTGGGCATGAAGGTCTCGATGAAACGGACCACCTTGTTGTACTCGGGCTGGGTGTCGACCACGATGCGGGCCACGTCCTCGGTGAGGATGTCCCGCAACACCTTGCAGGTGACGTCGAGCTCCGAATGGATCAGGCAGGGAGCCTTCTTCCCCTCCTTGGTCTCGGCGATGGTCTGCCACTGTCCGACCAGAAACTCCATGTCGGAGCGCAGGTCCTCGTCGCTCTTCCCCTCGGAGACGGTCCGGACAATGAAGCCTGTCCCCGGCGGGCGGATGGAGTCGACCAGGGCGCGCAGGCGCTCCTTCTCCTCCTCCTTCTCGATCCGGCGGCTGATGCCGACGTGGTTGACCGTCGGCATGAAGACAAGATGCCTTCCCGGCAGAGAGATGTGGGTGGTGATGCGGGCCCCCTTGGTGCCGATCGGCTCCTTGGCCACCTGCACCAGCACCTCCTGCCCCTCCTGCAGCAGCTCCTCGATGTGGGGGAGGGGCGGCGCCTCGGCGCCGGGCTCTCCGGCCACTCCCGAAGCGGCCTCCCTGCCGTCGACGAACTCCTCCACGGCCCTCATCTCGTCGAGGACGTCGGCCACGTAGAGAAAGGCGGCCTTTTCCAGGCCGATGTCGACGAAAGCGGCCTGCATGCCTGGCAGAACACGGATGACGCGCCCGCGGTAGATGTTCCCCACGATGCCCCGGTCGCGGCTGCGCTCGATGTAGAGCTCCGCGATGTGCCCCCCCTCGAGCAGGGCCACGCGGGTCTCCTGGGATGTGGTGTTGATGACCAGTTCCTTGGTCATGACTCCTCCGGTCTCTATATGAAAATATCTATTCGAATCAAAAAAGGTGACTAGGCAACGCAAAGACGCAGAGGGTGCAAAAAGCCGCA
>JBFHXN010000270.1:0-4396 GCA_041598955.1 Desulfuromonadales bacterium
ATGGCCCAGATCCGCGCCGCCGAGGTGTATCCTTCGATTTCCGTCACCATCTCGGCCTGGAAGACCTCGATGTCGGCCTCATCCACAGCCGGCAGGGTTGGGCCCAGGCATCCGGTAAGGAGCAGGACCAGGGAGAGGGTGGTAAACCGTGGAAGAAGCGGGGTGATCGACATGGACCTGATCTCCTGTCGTCTATTTAGGTATTTCGTTTCAAACTGGGCCCCCCGCGATACTTTGCGGGGGGCCCTCCGTCATGGTGCTTCGGTTACTTCACCAGCACCGAAGAGGTGGCGGTGTTGTCGCTGGGATCGACTTCGGTGCCGTTGGCCGTGAGGGTCGCGATGGCCGTGACCGTCGTTTTGTAGCTCGGGGCCGTCCAGGAGAAGATGTACCCCTTGTCGGTGGAGAAGGGGGTCGTCTCGAAGGGGGTGGAGAAGGTGTCGAGGACGACTCCTGCCGTGTCGCTGAGAACCACGCTCAGGGTGCCGGTGGCCACCCCCGGGAGCTGGTTGGTGACCTGCACCACCACATCCCCGGTTCCGCCGATTCGGACCTTGGGCAGGTTGAGGCTGGTGATGGCCACGTCGACCTGGTCCGTCGGCGGGGTGACGACGTTGGGGTCCTCGTACTCCACGATGAGCTGGGCGTTGAAGATCTCGTTGCCCGAATATTCCCCCTTGATGTAGAGCATCAGGTCGAAGTCGGGGGAGAGGGGGCAGCCGTCCACGGTGAATTCGTCGTCGGTGAGGTCCCCCTTCTCGGGGTTGATGTCGAGGTAGTCGTTCCAGTTGGAGCTGCGGGCCAGGATGGAATTGCCCGCATCATCCTTGATGCTGAGCAGGTCGAGGGTTGTTGTGGTTAGCTGGCCGGCGGTGTACCAGGGGATTTCGACCCCGGGGATGTCCTGGCCGAACTTGCTCGACTTGAGGCGGTAGCGGGGGTTGGGGCCGCCGAAGGGGTCCCGGTCGAGGGTGGTGTACCAGGCGTTGGTCTTGTAGTCGACGTACTCGGGAATGCCGTCGCCGTCGAGGTCGTAGGTGTAGGGGACGAGGTCGCGGAACAGGGTTCCGGCGGGGATGAAGTCACCGTCCCCCTCATAGGCGTCGACGGCCGAAAACCAGCGTCCTTCGGCGTCGACGGTGTATTGGGGCAGAATCCCGGTGGCGTTTTCGTTCTCGAAATCCTCGGGGCGGATCTGATCGTTGGGGCTGGTAGAGATGCGGTGGGCGACAACCAGCTTGGCAGAGGTCACCGCATAGTCGGCTCCGGGTGCCTTCCAGGGCTCGGGCAGGGGCATGGTGGTGAAGAGGCGCAGGGGGGTCGGCTCCTTGTTCATGTTCCCCCAGAAGAAAAGGATCTTCCCGTCGTCCTTGAGGCGGGTGTTGTAGTCGGCGACGTTGTTGATCTCGCCGGTCAGGGGATCGAAGGTCGCAGCGACCAGGGGGGGCATCCACTCGGCATTGAGCACGTGGTCCATGACCAGGTAGTGCTCCGTGGCCCCCTTGACGGAGAGGCCCCCCAGGCCGGCCAGCCATTCGCCGCCGAGGGCCCCGTTCATGTAGCGGGGGGTGATCTGGGTCACCGTGGCTACCCCGGTATGAGCGCCGGTGTCGTCGGTGAGGTTGACGATCATGCCGTTGTCGTAGATGCCGTCCATGGACAGGGGGACGGGCTCGGCGAAGTCCCGGACCCTGTACCCGTAGACCGAGTCGACACCGTAGTAATAGAGGCCGTCCTTCTCGTTGAGCATCAGCTCGGGGCTTAGGCATGCGTGCCCGAAGGTGCCGGGGGCGCACATGACGTCGTCGATGCTGAAGACGTGCTTGGGGGAGACGTAGCCGACGGACCCGGCCAAAGCCGGTGCGGCGAGGAGGGTGGCCAGCAAGAGGAGGCCCAGGAGTTTTGCCGCTGAGATGATCCTTCCTTCTTTATTCATTTCGCTTCTCCTCCGTTATGAAATGAAACACCTCGGGCCGACCTGCGGAAGGGGCTCAATCGACACCTCCCTGACCCTTCCCGGCACCTCGGCCGGGCGGCCCCGCCTGAATTTCCTTTTCCTGGGCAACCTCCTTTCCGGGCTGTAAGGATGAGAGAATTTTCCCGCTGATGGGGAGTGGGGGGAGGGAACAAAAAAACCGGGGGGAGCGCCTGCTCCCCCCGGTTTTTGGTGAGAGCGAGCGATTTACCGGCAGGCCTTGTTCTTGGCGCAGCCGGAGTCGGCGCAGTCGACGGCGCCGTCGCCGTCGTTGTCGAAGCCGTCCGAACAGGTCGTAAGCAGGCCTTCGGGCCCGCAGCCGCTGATGCCGGCACAGTCGGAGTCGGCGCAGTCGACCCAGCCGTCACCGTCGTTGTCGACGCCGTCGGTGCAGACTTCGGCCGGGGGAAGCTGGCAGTTGGGAGCGGCGGCGCAATCGGAGTCGGCGCAGTCGACCTTGCCGTCGAAGTCGTTGTCGACGAGGTCATCACAGACCTCGGGGACCGGGCCGGTGCAGGCCAGGTCGTTGGTGCAGTCGGAGTCGGCGCAGTCGACCTGCCCGTCGAGATCGTTGTCGAGACCGTCGTTGCAGATCTCGGCCGGGGGAATCACGGCCGCCGGCTGGGGATAGAAGCGCATGACGAACTGACCCGGGGTCGGCCAGGCGGCGTTGTCGCCGATGGTGATCCAGTAGTTGAGCCCGAGGTTGGCCAGGTCCTCGATGGGTCCGGTGAGGTAGAGGGGGTTGGCCAGCCAGGCGGCGACCATCTCGGCCGGAACGGGCTTGGCGACGCCGTCGGAGGGGAAGGGAAGGCCGTTGGTGTCGAGGCCGGGCTGGCTGCGGTAGGTGACCCAGGAGCCGGTGCAGTAGCCGGTCTCGAGGATCGGGTCGGTCACGACGAAGGTCCCCTGGCAGTTGGCCATGAGAAGGTTGTCGGTGTTGATGTTGTTGTCATCGTCGTAGAAGAAGGCGAAGGGAACGCTGGTGCTGTTTTTCCAGGGACCGAAGAGGCTGGAGTAGTTGGAGGAGAGGGAGCCGGTGTGAATCTCGTCCTCGGTGGCAAGAAGTTCGAAGCTGTAACGGGTGCTGGGATCGAAGTAGCCGGTGGTGGGGTGGTACTTGTCCGCAGGTCCGGCCAGCCCCTGGGCGAAGAGAGCCGAGAGGGTGTCCTCCTTTTGCAGGTAGGAGGAGGTCAGTTTGCTGAAGTAGGTTCCGGTGGTGGTCGAGAACCCAAGGCCGTCGCCGGAGGTTGACTTGACGAACTGGCCGTTGACCAGGAAGCCGAGCTCGGCCCGGAAGCCCTCCCAGGGGACGGAGGTTCCGTCGGTGATCTTCTGCAGGGAGCGATAGGTGCTGGTGGCCCCGGCCGCAACGGTGAAGTAGACGTCGATGACGTCGTTCTTGTTGGCCTTGACCTTCCAGCGCTTGCTCGACTGGAGGGGGTCGGTGCACATCTTGTTGGAGAGGTCGTAGGGGTTGTAGCCGGTGGTCATGATGCACTTGGAGCCGTCGACGTCGTCGGCGTTGACGATTTTCATGCCGGGAGCCTGGACGTCGGTTTCCTTCCAGGTGATGGCTCCGTTGTAGGAGGTCTTGGCAGCGCTGGTGAAGAGGGTGCTGGGATAGGTTACGAACTCGGTGTAGGGGGGCGGGGTGACGGTGACGTTGCTCATGTCCCAGCCGGTGATGACGCCTGCTTGGCTTACGGTGGCGGTGACCAGCAGGGTGAGAAGAACCCCGAGGCCTTTTGCAAGAAGGTTTTGCTTGGTCATTTTGAGCTCCATGGGTTGAGTGTTGCCGTTGATTGGTTGCCGGTTCCAAATCCGTCGAAAGACGCCCTCAGAAGCATTGCCAGGAATTCACCCCCTTTCCCTTTCTGTGAGCGGGTCTTACCCAAAACAAAATAAAGGCATATTTCATTAATGGTTTATGGTTATAGAAAAATAATTTGTTTTTTCCAATAAAGCAGAATGCGTGCCACCAGATGTCGGGGAGAGGAGGGTGACATCGATGAATTCAGATTTCCTGACTCTTATTCACGGCGTAAAGGGGTACATGGGGGGGGAGATGATGGTTGGAAGTAAAGGAAAGAAGGCAGGAGAAGGAAAGTCACGGCCAAATGGCGGGATTGTGTTGGTTAAAAGGCCGATATTGGGCCGTGGAAAGGCTAGGGAAGGAGAAAGGCGCGATCGAGTAGCAGGATAGCCAGGATGGAAAGGGGAAAGAGGGTCAGGTTCCGGAAGGAGAGCCTGCCCAAGGGCGCCAGCCCGTCTTTGTGCGAGGGGAGTCCGAGAAGGGACAGAAGAACCGGGGCAGCGGCCAGAAAGCGGGAGAGGGGATGGGCCAGGGGAACGAGAGCGAAAAAGAGCAGGGTGGCGGTCGCCAGGGCGAGGCTCCAGAGCCGCAGCAGACGCAGCAGG
>JBFHXN010000271.1:0-4354 GCA_041598955.1 Desulfuromonadales bacterium
CCAGCGGGTGTTGTCGGAAACCGGTGTGGTGCAAAACAAAATGGCGCAGATCAAGGCCGAACAACAACAGGCCGAGGCACAGCTCCACGACATTCAGCGCCAGAAAGAGGCGGCCTCCCTCCAGCTCACCTGGGACGGCAAACCGATGGGGGTCGACCTGCGGGGGGACCGCAGCGTCGAGGTCCCTCCCCGGGATCTCTTCAAGGTCACGGGCATCCGCGCCGTCCAGGGGGAGAACCGTTACGTCGTCGTGCAGTTCTCCGACCACGTCGATCCCCGCCAGAACCTGCGGGGCCTGGTGCAACTCAACAGCGGCCGCTTCACCACCCGGGTGGAAGGAAACCTCATCAAGCTCTTTCCCGACAACACCCCCGCCGGCGAGGTGCGGGTGACCGTCGACGGGGCGGTTCGCAGCAGCGGCGGGCAGCGCCTGGGAGAGAAGGCCGAGGCGAGCCTGACCTTCAGCAGCGAGAAGCCCCAGGTGCGTTTCGTGGGCAAGGGAGTGATCCTGCCGGAGAACGATCGGCTGACCATCCCCATCGAGGCGGTCAACGTCAAGTCGGTGCAGGTCACCGCCTTTCAGGTCTACGAGAAGAACCTCGGTCAGTTCCTACAGACCAACAAGCTCGACGGCAGCACGGAACTCACCCGGGTCGGCCGCACCCTCTGGCGAAAGACCATCCCTCTCTCGGGGGTCGACCTGGGGAAGTGGAACCGCTATTCCCTCGACGCCAGCGAACTGCTGAGGGCCCATCCGGGGAGCCTCTTCCGCCTGACCCTCACCCTCAACCGGGGGAACTCGGTCTACGCCTGCTCCGAGGAGGCGGGCCAGGTGCCCCTTCCCGCCGAGGAGCCCCTGTCCAACGACGAGGATCTGAAGGTCAACGAGTCGAGCGGCTGGGATTTCGCCGAGGACTACTACGGCGGTCAGCACGCCAGCTGGGCCGACCGCCGCGACCCCTGCAAGGACGCCTACTACCGCTTCGGGGAGGGGGTGCGCGACTCCCGCAACTTCCTCGCCTCCAACCTCGGCCTGATCGCCAAGCAGGGCTCCGGCGACCGGGTGCGGGTGACCACCACCGACCTCAAGACAGGCCAGCCCCTCGCCGGGGTGCAGGTCACCCTCCTCAACTTCCAGAACCGCCCCATCGGCAAGGGGACGAGCGACGCCCAGGGGCTCGTGACCGTGGCCGCCTCCGGGGTTCCCTTCTACCTCTTCGCCGAGAAGGAAGGGCAGAAGGGGTACCTCAAGCTGAGCGCCGGAAACGCCCTCCCCGTGAGCCATTTCGACGTCGGGGGGCAGAAGGTCGACAAGGGGGTCAAGGGGACCCTCTACGGGGAGCGGGGGGTCTGGCGCCCCGGAGACGACATCTTCCTCACCTTCGTCCTGCAGGATCGGGAGGATGCCATCCCCGCCAACCATCCCGTCACCCTCGAGCTCTACAACCCCAAGGGGCAGCTCATCCAGAGCGTGACCAACACCACGCCGGTGGGTGATTTCTATCCCTTCCGCCTCAAGACGGCCGAGACCGACCTCACCGGGGACTGGAACGCCAAGGCCCGCCTGGGGGGGATGACCTTCGAGAAATCGTTGAAGATCGAGACGGTGGTTCCCAACCGCCTGAAGGTGGAGCTCGACTTCGGCGGCGAGGTCATCTACCGCTCGGCGAAACCTCTCAAGGCAACCCTCTTCGGCCAGTGGCTGCACGGGGCCACCGCCTCGGGTCTCAAGGCCGACGTTTCGGTGCGCCTTGCCCCCCGGCCGACCAGTTTCGGCCGCTTTACCGATTACATCTTCGACGATCCGGCCCGTGAATTCACCGGCGAGCGGCAGGTCGTCTTCGAAGGCAAGCTCGACGAGCAGGGTTACGCCCGCTTCCAGCCGGAGATTTTGGCCGACAAGGGGGCCCCGGGAATGCTCACCGCCCAGTTCACCAGCCGGATCTTCGAGGAGGGGGGCGCCTTCTCCACCAGCAGCCAGAGCTTCCCCTTCCATCCCTACGAGAACTACCTGGGGATCAAGCTTCCCAAGGGGGACCAGACCAGGGGGATGATCCTCACCGACGTCAAGCACAAGGTGGAGATCGCCAGCCTCAGCGCCAAGGGGGAGCCGGTCTCCCTCGACAAGGTGCAGGTGACCCTCTACAAGATCGACTGGAAGTGGTGGTGGGACAAATCGGGGGACTCCCTCGCCCGCTATGCCAGCGCCAGCCACAGCAACCGCCTGCAGCAGGCCGTGGTCTCTACCCGCGAGGGGCAGGGGAGCTGGGAGCTGGAGGTCAAGTACCCCGACTGGGGGCGTTACATGATCCGCGCCTGCGACCTGAAGGGGGAGCACTGCACCGGGCAGGTCTTCTACATGGATTGGCCGGGCTGGGCCGGCCGGGCCCAGGAGGAGAAGGGGATGGGGGCCGCCGTCCTCACCCTCACCACCGATAAGCCCCTCTACTCCGTCGGCGAGATGGCCATGATTCATCTCCCCGAGGCCAAGCAGGGGCGGGCCCTGGTCAGCATCGAGAACGGCAGCACCATTCTCGAGCAGCGCTGGCTCGAGCTCTCCGCCGGGCAGAGCTCCTTCCAGCTGCCGGTGACCCGGGCCATGGCCCCCAACGTCTACGTCAGCGTCACCCTGGTGCAGCCCCACGCCGGCAAGCAGAATGACCGCCCCATCCGCCTCTACGGCGTGGTGCCGGTGAAGGTGGAGGATCCCGAAACCCGCCTGGAGCCTCGGCTCAAGGTGGCCGACGAACTGCGTCCCGAGTCGACGGCGGTCATCGAGGTGGCCGAGGCCAAGGGAAGGGGCATGACCTACACCCTCGCCCTGGTCGACGAGGGGCTCCTCGGCCTGACCAACTTCAAAACCCCCGATCTGCACCAGGCCTTCTACCGCAAGGAGGCCCTGGGAGTGCGCACCTGGGATCTCTTCGACGAGGTGGTCGGGGCCTACGGCGGGGAGCTCGAGCGGATCCTCGCCCTGGGAGGGGACGAGGAGGGGGACGAGGATGAGAAGAAGGAGAGCCGCCGGCGCTTCCCGCCCGTGGTGAAGTTCCTCGGCGCCTTCCAGCTCAAGGCGGGAGAAACCCGCCGGCATGAGGTGAAGCTCCCTCAGTACGTGGGAGCGGTGCGGGTGATGCTGGTGGCCGGCGAGAAAGGGGCCTACGGCAAGACGGAGAAGAGCGCCCTGGTGCGCGCCCCCCTCACCCTGCTCTCCACCCTTCCGCGGGTCCTAGGCCCGGGGGAGGAGCTGCAGGTGCCGGTCTCGGTCTTCGTCATGGATCCGCAGATCCGCGAGGTGGAGCTCTCCGTGACCACCGACGGGCACTTCGAGGTGGTGGGGCCCGATCGGGTGACGGTCTCCTTCAAGGGCCCCGGCGACGAGCTCGGTTTCCTGCGCCTGAAGGTGAAGGATGCCCTCGGCAAGGGGTCGGTGCGCTTCCGCGCCGTGAGCGGCCAGCATCAGGCCGAGCAGACGGTGCATATCGACGTCCGCAGCCCCAATGCCCGTGCCGTGCGGCAGCAGCAGGGGGTGGTGGAGCCGGGCAGCCAGTGGTCGACCCGCCTCCTCCCCCACGGCCTGCCGGGAACCAACCGGGTGCGCCTCGAGGTCTCGGCCGTCCCCCCCATCAACCTCGATCACCGTCTCGGCTACCTCATCCGCTACCCCCACGGGTGCATCGAGCAGACCACCTCCGGGGCCTTCCCCCAGATCTACCTCCCCGCCATGGTCAAGCTCGACAAGGAGGCCCGGGCCGAGACGGAGCGCAACGTGCAGGCGGGCATTGAGCGGCTGCGCCTCTTCCAGCGCCCCGACGGGGCCTTCGCCTACTGGCCCGGGGCCGGCCCCGCCCATCCCTGGGCCACCACCTATGCCGGTCACTTCATGGTCGAGGCCAAGCGCCTCGGCTACCAGGTGCCGGCGCAGATGCTCGCCGACTGGATCGACCACCAGAAGTCCCTGGCCCAGTCCTGGGTGGGGGGCACCGACCAGTCGAGCCTCGACCAGGCCTACCGGCTCTACACCCTGGCCCTGGTCGGGGCCCCCGAAGTGGGGGCGATGAACCGGCTGCGGGAGTCGGGGAGCCTCTCCAACATCGCCCGCTGGGAGCTCGCCGCAGCCTATCGGCTTGTGGGACAGGCCGGCGCGGCCAAGGAGCTGACGAGCAAGGCCGATCTTTCGGTGGCCGAATACGAGCGCTCCGGCGACACCTTCGGCTCGAGCCTGCGGGACCGCTCCATGCTCCTGATCGCCCTGGTGCTCCAGGAGGAGAAGGCGAAGGCCAAGGAGATGGCCGATCGGATCTCCTCCGAGCTCACCGCCGACCGCTGGCAGAGCACCCAGTCGGTCTCCTTCGCC
>JBFHXN010000272.1:0-4345 GCA_041598955.1 Desulfuromonadales bacterium
CCCGAGGAACCGGCCGTTGTCGCCCCCGAAGAGGCGGCCGTCGCCATGCCCGAGGAGCCGGCCGTCGCGCCCCCCGAGCAACCCGCGGTCGACCCGCCCCGGGAAAAGGCCTCCGCCCCCGAGGAGAAGGGGGTCATCTACGTCATCCAGAAGGGGGACACCCTCTGGGGGATCTCCGAGCGCTTCATCAAGGACCCCTACTACTGGCCCAACCTCTGGGCGAACAACCCCTTCGTCACCAATCCCCACCTGATCTATCCCGGCCAGAAGGTGCGCATCTACGAAGGACGGCTGGAGATCGTTCCCGCCGGGTCCGATCTCGAGGAGGTGCTCCCCGCCGAAGAGACCCCCGGGGAGGAGGTCGCCGGCGTTGTCCCCTCCGAGGAGGCGCCGCCCCTGCCCGAGCCCCGGGAGACGATCACGGTCAAGGCCGGCGGCGGCGGGGAGGGTTTCGTGACGGCCGAGGAGATTTCCGACGCCGGGCTGCTGGTCGACACCGTCGACAACCGCATCATGATGGCGGCCGGGGACACGGTCTTCGTCACCCTGAAGAACCTGGGCGGCGCCCGGGCGGGAGACCTCTTCTCGGTCTTCCGGGCCGACCGGGAGGTGAAGCATCCGGTGACCGACAAATCCATGGGCTTCCGGGTGGTGGAACTGGGGACGGTGCGCCTGCTGGAGGTCAACGAGGAGGTGGCCACCGCGAAGATCGTGACCAACCATCGGGAGATGGTGCGGGGGGACCGGCTGATTCCCTACAAGCCGGCCCGGCGGGAAGTCTCCCTTCGACGCTCCGGCACCGAACTCTCGGGGGTCATCATCTCGGCCCGGGACGACAAGCTCGCCCTGGGGCAGAACGACCACATCTATGTCGACCTAGGGGAACGCCAGGGGATCCAGAAGGGGAACCTGCTCTACATCTCCCGGCCCCGCCGGGCCACGGAGCTCGCCCTGGCCAAGAACGTCAAGCTGCCCGACCGGCTCCTCGGGGCTGCCGTCGTGGTGGAGGTCCGTCCCGGCACGGCCACCGCCCTGGTGCTCAAGTCGGCGGATGCCATCGAGCGGGGAGACCGGGTTTTCACCATGGTCAAGTAGCCGGACGGAAGAGTCCGTTTCATTGAATGCCGTTCGTCGAAAAGGGATTGAAGTTGCTTCAGTCCCTTTTCTTCGTTGCGGGGTTAAGTGAAGGAGGGGGGATGACGGAGGAGCAGAAAGGGTGGCTGCGGCTGCATCTGGCCCGGGGCCTCGGCCGGGCGGCGCTCATCCGCCTCAGGGAGGCCTTCGGTGGGCCCGGTGAGGCCCTGGCCGCCTCTCCGGAGGAGCTGATCCGCCGGGCCGGGATCCGGGAGGAGGCGGCCCGGGGGATTCCGGCGGCCGATGACCCTGCTTTTCTCAAGACCCTCGAGCGCCTCGAGGGCGACGGGGTGCGCCTCATCTCCCTCTGGGACGAGGACTACCCTCCGCTGCTGCGGGCCATTTTCGATCCCCCGGCCCTGCTCTACCTGCGGGGGAAGCCGCCCGCCGGAGAAGCCCTCGCGGTGGTCGGCTCCCGCGCGGCCACCGAGGCCGGCCGGTCCTGGACCGCTGCCCTGTGCGCCGAGCTCGCAGCCGCCGGCATCGCCATCGTCAGCGGCCTGGCCCGGGGGATCGATACGGCGGCCCACCAGGGGGCCCTGACCGGAGGCGGGTTGACCATCGGGGTCCTCGGTTGCGGCATCGATCGGGTCTATCCTCCGGAGAACGCCCGGCTCTTCCAGCGCATCCTGGAGGAAGGGGGGATCCTCACCGAGTATTCTCCGGGCACCCCTCCCCTGGCGGGGCACTTCCCCGGGCGCAACAGGATCATCAGCGGCCTCTGCCGGGGGGTCCTGGTGGTGGAGGCGGCGGAGGAGAGCGGCTCGCTGATTACCGCCGATTTCGCCCTGGAGCAGGGGCGGGAGGTTTTCGCCGTGCCGGGGCCCGTCCACGGCCGCACCAGCGCGGGGCCCCACCGCCTGATCAAGGAGGGAGCCACCCTGGTCACCGGGGCGGCGGACATCCTCGCCCAGCTCTGGCCGGCCACCCCTCCCCCGGGCCCGAAGGGGGAGCCTCCCGAGCTCCCCCCGGAGGCGCTCCTGCTCTGGCACCTGCTCGGTCCCGAGCCGCTCCACGTCGACGAACTGGTGGCCAGAAGCGGCTTGACACCCATGGAGGTTTCCGATATTTTACTGCACCTGGAACTGGCCGGAGAGGCCGAGCAGCGGCCAGGGATGCGCTTTTCCCGCCCGTCGCGGACCTAGCGGGCCCAAGAGAGAGTGTCCGAAGAAACAGGAGTCCTTCCCCGGGCTGACCCAAAATGCCCGGATGCAAGGCGCCCCAAGTTCCCCGGAATAAGGCGAACCCAGAGGGTGCGTCGTCGACGGGGGGCGAGGGCAACGCTTCAGGCGGGCGTTTTTCATCAGCACTATTAAAATAAGGGGAGACATGGCCGAGGGGCCCTTCAACAACGAACGCATTCTCGCCATCGTCAACATTCTCGTCCAGTACCTGATGGACGAGAGGGACCTTCTGGAGAGCGAGGAGGAGGTCATCGACACCCTGCTCACCGAAGGGTTCGACCCCACGGAGATCGACGCCGCCTTCAGCTGGATGGCCAACCTCTCCGACCGCCGCCCGGCCGGAAACCCCGAATCCCTCGCCCTGCCGGCCCACCGGATCCTGACCGCCGAGGAGGCCCGGGCCCTGGGCCCCGAAGCCCAGGGATTTCTGGTGCGGCTGCGCAGCCTGGGGATCGTGGATGACGAGACCCAGGAGGAGATCATCGAGAGGGCCATGAGGGTCGCCGAGGACCAGGTCTCTCTCCAGGAGATCAAGACCATCGCCGCCTTCACCGTCTTTTCCCGGGAGCACGAGCAATGGAGGCGCGAACTGACCTGCCTCCTGGATGACGACTGGTCCCGCATCTACCATTGAACGGCCGCCATCCGGGCTGCAGGGTCTCCCTCAGCCCGGTTTGCTTTTCTGGTGTCCGAAGGGGCATCCTCCTTCTTTCAACCCGCAAATCAAATGGATAAAACATGGCACAGTCGCTGGTGATCGTCGAATCCCCCGCCAAGGCCAAGACCATCGAGAAGTTCCTCGGCAAGGGGTACAAGGTTCTGGCCTCCTACGGGCATGTCCGGGCGCTGCCGAGCAAGCAGGGTTCCGTCGACGTGGCCAAGGAGTTCCGCCCCAAGTACCAGGTGCTCCCCGAGAGCCAGAAACACCTGGCCGCCCTCAAGAAAGAGATCGCCCGCAGCGACGAGCTGATCCTCGCCACCGACCCCGACCGCGAGGGGGAGGCGATCGCCTGGCACCTTCTCCAGGCCCTCGGCATCGACGAGGATGGCACCTCTCCGGCGGTGCGCCGGGTGGTTTTCCACGAGATCACCAAGGGGGCGATCCAGAAGGCCATGTCCGAGCCCCGCCGGGTCTCCCAGGAGATGGTCGATGCCCAGCAGACCCGGGCCATCCTCGACTACCTGGTCGGCTTCAACCTCTCCCCCTTTCTCTGGAAGAAGATCCGCTACGGCCTCTCCGCCGGGCGGGTTCAGTCGGTGGCCCTGCGCCTTGTCTGCGAGCGGGAGAAGGAGATCCAGGCCTTCGTTCCCCGGGAGTACTGGACCATCGAGGCCGATCTCGCCTCCGCCGCGGGCGCCCCCTTCCGGGCCCGGCTCCATGCCCTCGACGGCAAGAGCCTCGACAAGTTCGCCATCGGCGACGAGGCCCGGGCCGCCGAACTCGTCGCCGGCCTGAAGAGGTCCGACTGCCGGGTGGCCAAGGTCGTCCGCAGCGAGAAGAAGCGCAACCCCGCCGCCCCCTTCACCACCAGCACCCTGCAGCAGGAGGCCAACCGCAAGCTCGGCTTCTCGGCCCGCAAGACCATGGGGGTCGCCCAGAAGCTCTACGAGGGGGTCGACATCGGCGAGGGGCCCGTCGGCCTGATCACCTACATGCGTACCGACTCGGTGGCCCTCTCCGACGTGGCCACCCGGGAGGCCAAAGAGGTGATCACCCGGCTCTACGGGGCCGAGTATGCCCTGGAGAAGCCCCGGGTCTACAAGAGCAAGGCCAAGAATGCCCAGGAGGCCCACGAGGCGGTCCGGCCCACCGTGGTCTCCCACCACCCCGACAAGATCAAGGGGTATCTCACCCCCGAGCAGTACAAGCTCTACCGGCTCATCTGGCTGCGCACCGTCGCCTCCCAGATGGCCTCGGCCGTTCTGGACGCCACCACCGTCGATATCGCCGCCGGAGAGCGCTTCACCCTGCGCGCCACCGGGCAGGTGATCCGCTTCGCCGGTTTCATGAAGCTCTACATCGAAGG
>JBFHXN010000273.1:0-4300 GCA_041598955.1 Desulfuromonadales bacterium
CGACTGGCCGTCTTCCGGGGAGGAGGTGTCATTCCATGAAAACCCTCGGTACTTTTTGTCTTTTCGCGGCCCTGGCCGTACTGGCCCTGACGGCGTACCCACCAAGTCCAGCCCAGGCGCTCATCGCCGCCCATCTCGACTACAACGGCTGTGACACCTGCCATGATCTTCATGGGGGGCCGGCCCTGTTCGGCGGCCTTCTCGACGACGTCACTCGGGAGGCGACCTGCCTCGGGTGCCATGGCCCCCTGGGAATCGCCACCGAGGCGGCGGTCCACAACCCCAACAGGCGGGATCCCGAACGGTTCGACTACATCACCTGCATGGAGTGTCACAACCCCCACGACAACCAGCCCAACGTCCTCTTAGGGACCAACATCCGGCTGATCGGGATCGAGTTCGACTACAACGCCTCCCCTCCGGAGCCGCAAACGCTGGCGACCATTCGCGAGGAGAACGGCGGCCTAGGACCGATCCGGAACGTGGTCTTCGAGGTGCGCAGCGGGGCCGTCACCGATTTTCACCGTGCCGACCGGCAGGGGATCTGCGCCATCTGCCATGCCTCCACCAACGAGAACGAGCATGGATTGACTTTCCTGCAGGGGGCCACTTGTACCAACGGTCTCGGCTGCCATCCGCACAGCTTCCAGTTTCTCCCGCCGGGCCGGCGCTAGTTATCGGGCGGGCGGAGCCGCTGGCGTGGTAAACGCTGCCCGAACTGTTTGAACCCGCCAAATACAAAATTCCCCTGGAGCCGATGCCTCAGGGGAATTTTTTTCGTCGCGTCCTGTTGGAGATTGCCGGAGGGGGCTCACCCCTCGATGCGGTTGATGAAGACCTCCCGGGGGCGGCTGGTGCCGTCGGAGGGACCGACGATCCCTTCCTGTTCCATGCGCTCGATCATCCTGGCGGCCCGGTTGTAGCCGATCTTGAGCCGGCGCTGGACCATGGAGATGGAGGCCTGGCGGGTCTCGGCGACCAGGGCGATGGCCTCGTCCCACTTCTCGTCGACCTCCTCCTCGTCTCCGCCTCCCGCCTCGCCGGAGGGGGGGGCTTCGAGGATCGACCGGTCGTACTCGGGCTCCCCCTGTTTCTTGAGGAATTCGACGACCCGTTGCACCTCGAGCTCGGAGACGAAAGCGCCGTGGACGCGCTGCAGGATTCCCATGCCGGGGGGGAGAAAGAGCATGTCCCCCATGCCGAGCAGGGCCTCGGCCCCCATCTGGTCGAGGATGGTGCGGGAGTCGACCCGGGAGAAGACCTTGAAGGAGAGGCGGGTGGGGAAGTTGGCCTTGATCAGGCCGGTGATGACGTCGACGCTGGGGCGCTGGGTGGCGAGGATGAGGTGGATGCCCGAGGCGCGGGCCATCTGGGCGAGCCGGGCGATCGACTCCTCGATCTCGCGGCCGGCGACCATCATCAGGTCGGCGAGCTCGTCGACGATGACCACGACGAAGGGGAGGTGCCCGTGCTCGAGTTCCTCCCCCTCGGCGAGTTCCACCACGGGAAGATCCTCCTCCTCGGGGTCGACGGCCTCGACGACCACACGGCCGCGGCTGCGCAGCTCCTCGCGCTCCTTCTCCTCCCGGGCGATCTTCTTGTTGTAGCCGTCGATGTTGCGCACTCCCTTGTCGGCCCTGAGCTTGTAGCGCCGTTCCATCTCCCGGACCGCCCAGGCCAGGGCGAGGGCGGCCTTCTTGGGGTTGGTCACCACCGGCAGCAGCAGGTGGGGAATCCCCTCGTAGATGGAGAGTTCGAGCATCTTGGGGTCGATCATGATGATCCGCACGTCGCGGGGGGCGGCGCGGTAGAGCAGGGAGAGGATCATGGTGTTGATGGAGACCGACTTGCCGCTGCCGGTGGAGCCGGCCACCAGAAGGTGGGGCATCTTGGCCAGGTCGGAGGTGACGGTGCGCCCGAAGATGTCCTTGCCCAGGGCCATGGGGAGGCGCCCCCCCGACTTCTGGAATTCGTCGGTCTGGAGGATCTCTTTGAGATAGACCGTCTCCCGCTCCTTGTTGGGGATCTCGATGCCGACCACGCCGCGGCCCGGGATGGGGGCGACGATGCGGATGGAGAGGGCCTGCAGGGCCATGGTGAGGTCGTCGGAGAGCCCGGCGATCTTGCTCACCTTGACCCCGGGTGCCGGGGAGAACTCGTACATGGTCACCACGGGGCCGGGCTTGACCTCCACCACCTCGCCGTCGACACCGAAGTCCTTGAGCTTCTTCTCGAGGAGCCGCGCGTTGAGCATCAGCGCCTCGCGGTCGACGGGGCGGGCGAGCTCCCCCTCGTGGTCGAGCAGGGAGAGGGGGGGCATGTGGTAGGTCCCAGGAGCCTCGAGGAAGGCGAAGGCTTCCTGCTCGGGGGGCTCGTCCTTGCGCTTCTTCTTGGCCGCCTTGGCGGGGGAGGGAAGGGCCTTGGGCTCGGGGGGCAGGATGATGGGGATTATTTCTCCCCCCTCCTCCCGCAGCATCTCCTGCCGGGAGCGTCGCTTCTCCCGGCGGCCGCGGCGGTGCTCCAGCCAGGCCGCCGCCCGCCCGAGGGCCCCCTCGAGGAAGAGGACCATGGAGAAGCGGGCGGTGAGCATGAGGGAGACGAGGAAAAAAACGACCAGGACGATGGCGGCCCCGGAGAGGTTGAGGTAGCGGGAGAGGGCCCCGACCAGGATGCGCCCGGCGGCCCCTCCGGCCTCGCTGATGCGTTGGCCGAAGAGGGTGACACGGTGGAATTCCAGGGCGATGAGGCCCGAGAGGGAGAGGAGCAGGACCAGGAAAGCACCCCACTTGTAAAGGCGCACCTTGACGTCGCGGAACTTGAGCAGGCGCCAGGCGAAGAGGAAGCACCCCAGGGGGAGCAGGTAGGCGACCAGACCGAGGAGCTGGTAGAGAAGGTCGGAGAGGTGGGCGCCGACGACCCCCCCCCAGTTGGCGACCCGGGCTGGGTGGAGGTTGTTGTTGAAGGAGGGGTCTCCGTTGTCGAAGGAGAGCAGGCAGAGCAGCAGGTAGAGGCCGGCCGCGAGCCAGAGAAAGCCGAGGATCTCCTTCTTGAGGTTCTCCCGGGGCTGTGTTTTCGATGGTTCACTCATGGCGGTCACAATCCGTCTAGGGGATGGAAAGGGTGAAGAAGAGGGCACCGACGGCCCAGCAGTAGAGGGCGAAGGCGTAGAGCCTCCTGCGGCGGATCACCGCCAGCAGAAAGCGGATGGAGAGCAGCCCCGTGGCGAAGGCCGCGGCCCCGCCGGTCAGGTAGAGGGGAAGGGCCCCCGGCGCAAGGTTGCCTGCGTCCCGCAGGGAGAGCAGGGCCGCCCCGAAGATCGCCGGCAGGGCCATCAGAAAGGAGAAGCGGGCCGCCGTCTCCCCCTCCACCCCCTTGAAGAGCAGGGCGGCGATGGTGGAGCCGGAGCGGGAGATGCCGGGGATGATGGCGATCCCCTGGACGATGCCGGCGACGAGGGCGTCCCCCCAGGTGAGGTCTGCCTCTTTGCGCCCCTGGCGACGGAAGCGCTCGGCGGCAAAGAGCAGGGTGCCGGTCACAAGCAGCATCGCCGAGACGAGGGGGATGTTGCCGAAGAGCCCCACGAAAAAATCCTCCAGCGGCAGGCCGATGGCGGCGGTGGGGAGCGAAGCGAGGACGAGCAGCTTGAGCAGGCGGCGGTAACGCAGGGCCTCCTCTCCGGAGCGGAAGGGGGAGGCTGCCAGCTGCGCCAGGTCGCGGCGGAAATAGACGGCCACAGCCACCATGGTGCCGGCGTGGAGGATCACGTCGAAGACCAGCCCCGGCTGGCTGAAGCCCTCCAGATAGTGCTGGGCGATGGCCAGGTGCCCCGAGGAGGAGACCGGCAGAAACTCGGTCAGCCCCTGAAGGATGCCGAGCAGGATCGACTGGAGATAGCTCATGGCGGATATCGAGTCCAAATCGGAGGCCCAAAGGGACGGCCACGGAGATGCAGAGACCCGGAGTGGGACCAAGGTAATCTGAAAAAGGATTTTGCTCGGATCTTTGTTCCGCCTTTCTCCGCGTCTCCGTGCCTCTGTGGCCGAAAAGGTCTCAGAGCTCCAACACCACCGGCAGGATCAGAGGGCGGCGCTGGATGGTGCGGTTGAAAAGGCGGCGCAGCGCTTTGCGCACCTCCATCCGCAGCTCCTCCCAGTCGGTCACCGCCGCAAGGCTGTGCTCCTCCAGAACCTGGCGCACCGCGGCCCGGGCCTCTTCGAGAAACCCCTGGCTCTCCTCGGGGATGAACCCCTTGGTGAGCAGGTCGGGGCCGTAGAGGATCTCGCCGCTCTTCTGGTTGACG
>JBFHXN010000274.1:0-4294 GCA_041598955.1 Desulfuromonadales bacterium
CAGGACCTCGGCCGAGAGCTCCCCGGCGAATTCCACCCTGGTTCCGACACGAAGAGGCTTGGAGGAGCGGCTCATGCAGAGCCAGGCGTTGTCCTCTCCGGCCAGGGGGCGAATCAGGAGGATCTCGACCCGTCCTCCGCTCCGCTTTTGCCCCAGCAGTCTCGCCGGGAAAACCCGGGTGTCGTTGACGACGAGGAGATCTCCGGCAGCCAGATTGTCCGCCAGGTCGGGGAAGCCGCCGACGGTGATGGCCCCGCGACCCCGCTCGACGACCATCAGCCGGGAGGCCTCCCGCAGGACCGGAGGGGCCTGGGCGATGAGCTCCGGGGGAAGTTCGAATTCGAAATCGGCAAGGTTCATAAATCGAGACAAACCGGCCCCCCGGGAGGGCGCAACGGTCCTAAATCAATCATAAATAGGGGGACAAGTCAATGGTTTTCACCCCCCCAGGTGCCGGGCGACAAAGACCGTCAGAAGCCCCGTGAACATCAGCCCGAAGCCGAGCAGCCGGAGGGTGGAATCGGGGAGCTGGAGAATCTGCCGGATCACCTTCTTGAGAGTGGGAGGTGAGAGGAAATAGGGGATCCCCTCGATGAAAAGGAGGCAGCCGGCGACCAGAAGGAAAAGCTCCATTAACCTCACCTAACCCATGAAGGTTGCGACATTTTTCCTTGGCAGGCTCCTTGCATTTTTGAGCCATTCGATTCTGGAGCCGGGCGGTATCTTAGGGCTACCGCACCAGACTGTCAAGGAATGCTGCGTCCTCCGGCACCGAAACCTTCGGTCAGCGAACCGCCATTTCACCCCGGCTTCGGTTATTTAGAGAGGCGCCTCGCGCCCGGACCGCGGGAGCGGCCGGCACGGTTTGACCTTTACAATTTTTTCATTTTCTGGAATATATACATATCCTTTCATCCCCCAGGAAGATCCGGACTCCATGATCAGGCGGACGGCCCACATCTCCCTCAAACACAAGATCCTCGGCATCATCCTGATCACCATGGTCATGGCGATCAGTCTGATCACCTGGCACAACCTGCGCACCCAGAAGGCGATGCTGACCCGCATCGCCACGGAACACAGCCGGGTTCTGGCCGATACCATCCGCAACTCCTTCATCACAGCCATGGCCGCCGGGGAAAACGACCAGGTGGCCAGCATCCTCGCGAACATCCAGCGCTCCAGCTCCATCGAGAGCATCCACATCTTCGACGAAACGGGCCGCATCCTGATGTCGGCCAACCCCGAGGAGATCGGCAGCGTTGTCGAGACCATCGATCTGGTCGCCTTCCACGACACCCAGAAACTCATTCCCCATGTGCATGAGGAGGATGAGATCTTCTGCACCGTCGTCCCGATCCGCAACAGCCAGGCCTGTCACCAGTGCCATGACGCCGCCAAGGAGATCCTCGGCGTCCTCAACGTCCATATCTCCCTGAAGGACCTCGAGAGCCTCCAGAAAAGCGGCAGGGAAGCAACCCTGCTCTCCTCTATCGGCATGCTCACCCTGGTGATCCTGGTGATCAGCTGGTTCTTCCTCTTTTACGTCGACTCCCCCATCCGGCGGCTGATCGGGGCCATGACCCTGGTCGAGCAGGGGGACTTCGAAAAGGCCCGCACCGACATCCAGACCTCTGCAGAGATGACCCAGCTCTCGACCAAGTTCAACGCCATGGTCGAGCACCTGCGGGAACTGATCGACACCAAGGTCCGGCATGAGAAGGAGCTGGCGGTCAAGCAGGAGCAGCTGGTCCACCACGAAGAAATCCAGAACATGAACATCACCCTCGAGGATCGCCTCAAGGAGATCGAATATCTCAACATCACCCTGGAGGAGAGGATCGAGGAGATCGAGGAGGCGAACTACAAAATCGCCGACCTCGCCAGCGAACTGGAGAGCAAGAACACCTCCCTGGTCATGACGGTCAATCGCCTCTCGGCCCTCTACAAGATGGGCCTGGCGGTCAACTCGACCATGGAACTCGACCGGCTCTTCGACCTCCTGCTGCGAAAAAGCACCGAGGTCATTCAGGCCCGCATCGGCTACATCCTGATGCTCGACGCCAAGACCCAGTCCCTTTCCATCGAGAAGATCGTCGGAGCCCCCACCCAGCTTGACCCCCAGATGACCATCCCCCTCCTGCCCGGGGGGGTTTCCAAGTGGGTCATCGAAACCTGCCAGCCCCTGCTCATCAAGGACATGCGGGAGGCCGGGCAGTTCAACGTCAACAGCATGCTCGGCTTCACCCGCGAGACCGTCATCTGCGCTCCCCTGGTCATCAAGGGGGAGGTGATCGGCACCATCACAGCCGCCAACAAGGTCGACGGGACTTTCTTCAACGCCGACGACCTGGAGCTCCTCTCGACCATCGCAGCCCAGGCGAGCGTCGCCATCAACAACGCCCGCCTCTACAAAGAGCAGCAGCTGACCTACCTCGCCACGGTGCAGGCCCTCGTTTCGGCCATCGAGGCGAGCGATCCCTACACCCGCGGCCATTCGGAGCGGGTGACCCGCTATTGCCAGCTCATCGGCGGGGCCATGGGCCTCAACCCCGACACCGCGAAGCGGCTGGAGCAGGCCGCCGTGCTTCACGACATCGGGAAGATCGGCATCGACATCGGCCTGCTCCACAAGGAAGAGCTTCTCACCGGGAAGGATATCGAAACGCTCCAGCAACACCCCCTGATCGGGGAGAAGATCCTGGAGCCTATCCATTTTCTCAGGGATGTGCGGGGGATCATCGCCCAGCACCATGAGCGCTTCGACGGCCAGGGCTACCCCCTGGGACTGACGGCCGACCACCTCTCCATCGAGGCCCGGGTTTTGTCCGTGGCCGACACCTTCGACGCCATGACCTCCGACCGCCCCTACCGTGCGGCCCTGCCCAAGGCCCTCGCCCTTCAGGAAATCGAGGAGCATGCCGGGAGCCAGTTCGACCCACAGGTGGTCACCGCCTTCGCCGCCCTCTTCCGGGAAGGGAAGCTGGAGGGGTGACCCCTTCCCCCGGAAGGGCGGGGATTTCCAGAATGGCGAAAGGGCCGGCAACGCACGTTGCCGGCCCTTTTTCCTTTGGGCGACAGGAAGGCGTTGCGCCCTCCTTGATCTTCTTCCCTACCGTTTTGCCGGGTGCCGCCCTCCCCCGCCGCCGAGCAACTCTTTTGCCGCCTCCTCGCGCCCGCAGAGGCGAAGGGCCCGGAGGACGTCCTGCCGGCTCTGGGGCAGGTGCCAGAGCAGAAGGGCCTTCTGCAGCCTCCGCTCCTCGAGGGAACGGGGGACGTGAACCAGATTTCCCGAGAAGGGGTCGATCCCCGTGTGATAGATGCAGGTGGCGAGGGTCCCCGGTGTCGGGGTGAATTCCTGCACCTGCTCGACCTGGAGGCGGTGCCGCCGCAGGAAAAGGGCGGTATCGACCATGTCGGAGAGCCCGCATCCGGGGTGGGCGGAGATGAAATAGGGAACCACCCCCTGGCGCAGTTCAAGACGGCGACTGGTCGCCCGGAAGTAATCGAGAAAGGCACTGAAGGGTCCGGACCCTGGCTTGCGCATGATCCGGGCCACCCCGTCACAGACCGTCTCGGGGGCGACCTTGAGAAGCCCCCCCACGTGGTGGGCGAGAAGGGCCTCGAAATACTCCTGCTGGTGCTCCAGAAGGTCGTAGCGAACCCCCGAGGCCACCAGGGCGTGCTTGACCCCGAGGGTCTGGCGAACCTTTCGCAGCAGACGGACCGCCCGGCTGTCGGAGGCCACAAGGTTCCGGCAGGGGCGGGGATAGAGGCAGCCGGCGCGGCGGCAGGCGGCCTCTGCCGTGGCATCCCCGCAGGAGAGACCGTACATGTTGGCCGTCGGCCCACCCAGGTCGGTGACGGTCCCGCGGAAATGGGGATGGCGGGCCAGGCGGCTGACCTCCCCGAGAATCGAGTCCTCGGAGCGCGACTGGATGGTCTTCCCCTGGTGGTGGGTGATGGCGCAGAAGGCGCAGCCGCCGAAGCACCCCCTGTGAGTGGTGACAGAGAAACGGATCTGCTCGTAGGCCGGGATGGGATGGGTGTAGGAGGGATGGGGAAGCTTCTGAAAGGGCAGAGCGTAGACCCGGTCGAGTTCCCCCTCGGCAATGGGGGGAGGCGGCGGATTGACCACCACGAAGCGGTTTCCGTGGGCCTGGGCGAGGCGCAGGCCGCTCCAGGGATTCGCCTCGGCGGCGGCGAGACGGAAGGCCTCGTTGTAGGCCTCGGGGTCCTGAGCCGTCCTTTCGAAGGAGGGAAGCACCAGGGCGCCGTCGGGAGGCTCCGGGGC
>JBFHXN010000275.1:0-4292 GCA_041598955.1 Desulfuromonadales bacterium
CCAGAACGGCCCGGGAGGCGATCCTCGAAGAGCTGCGGGAGGGGATTTTCGCCCCCGGGCGGGAGTTTCTCCTCCCCCTCAATTATCCGACCCTCGACAGCTTCTTCGCCTACGCCGGGAGGGGGGTCTGGATGGTGGCCGACCCGCCGGCGGTGGAGCAGGCCGCCGACGCCTTTGCCGCCGAGGTCGCAGCAGGGGCCGCCCACCGCCAGAACCAGGGGGACCTCTATGCCGACCCCGCCTCCTTCTTCCTCTCCCCCGCCGAGGCGCTGGGGGAGCTCTCCCGGCAGCGGCGCATCGATCTCGCCTCCCTCGCCCTGTTCCGCCCCGGCGAAGAGCGGGAGGTTTTTCAATTCGAGGCGACGGGCAACGGAGACCTGCGCCCCGAGCCGGGGGGCGAGGGGGGGGTGGGAAGCCTGGCCCGGAGGCTTGGAGAGTGGCGCAAGGGGGGGTGGCGTACTCTGCTGGTCTGTCACCAGCAGGGGCAGGCCGAACGCCTCCTCGATCTGCTGGAGCCCCACGGGGCGCGGTTGCGGTTCGATCCCGAAGGCACCCTGGCTTCGGCACCACCGGGGGAGCCCCTGCTGGTGCTGGGGGAGCTCTCGGCTGGATTTCGGCTCCCGGATGAGAAGCTGGCGGTGGTCACCGAGGAGGAGATCTACGGCCAGAGGACTCCCCGACGCCGTTCCGGCGGAGCCAGGGCAAGGGCCCTGCTCTCCACCCTGGCACAGCTCAGGGAGGGGGATTTCGTCGTCCATGCCGACCACGGCATCGGCCACTACCGGGGGCTCGTCCATCTCAAGACCGGCACGGTGGAGGGGGATTTCCTCCATCTCGAATATGCGGCGGGGGACAAGCTCTACCTTCCCATCGACCGCATCGAAAAGATCCAGAAATATGTCGGTGGCGAGGGGCACACCCCGCGACTCGACCGGATGGGGGGGGGCGCCTGGGAGAAGGCCAAGCTGCGCGCCCGGGCCGCCGTGGAAGAGCTCGCCCGGGATCTGCTCAAGACCCAGGCCCTGCGGGAGATGCGCCAGGGGCATGCCTACTCTCCGCCGGACCGCCACTTCCGGGAGTTCGAGGCGGCCTTCGAGTACGA
This sequence comes from Desulfuromonadales bacterium, assembly GCA_041598955.1. GTDB lineage: Bacteria > Desulfobacterota > Desulfuromonadia > Desulfuromonadales > JBFHXN01 > JBFHXN01. The sequence continues at coordinate 1,103 of JBFHXN010000275.1, forward strand.
GGAGACCCCCGACCAGCTCTCGGCCATCCAGGACGTCCTGGCCGATCTCCAGGCTCCGCGCCCCATGGACCGCCTGGTCTGCGGCGACGTGGGGTATGGCAAGACGGAGGTCGCCATCCGGGCGGCCCTCAAGGTCGTCCTCGACGGGCGCCAGGTGGCGCTGCTGGTGCCGACCACGGTCCTTGCCCGGCAGCACTGGGAAACCTTCAGGGAGCGCTTCTCAGGGCTTCCCGTGGAGGTGGAGATGGTCAGCCGCTTCCGCACCCCGGCCGAGCAGAAGAGGGTCCTGGAGCGGGCCACCGAGGGGAAGGTCGACATCCTGGTGGGAACCCACCGCCTGCTGCAGCGGGATGTGAGGTTCCGGAACCTGGGGCTGGTGATCGTCGACGAGGAGCAGCGCTTCGGCGTGAGCCACAAGGAGCGGCTGAAAAAATTCCGGGCCGAGGTCGACTTTCTGACCCTCACTGCCACCCCCATCCCCCGCACCCTGCACCAGAGCATGGTCGGTCTGCGGGACCTCTCGGTCATCGAGACCCCTCCCGTCGACCGCATGGCCATCCGCACCTACGTCACCCGCCTCGACGACGAGGTGGTTCGCGGCGCCATCCTGAGCGAACTGCGCCGGGGGGGGCAGGTCTTCTTCGTTCACAACCGGGTGGAGTCGATCGGCGCCATGGCCGACTACCTGCGGCGCCTCGTCCCCGAGGCCAAGGTGGCCGTGGGGCACGGCCAGATGGGGGAGAAGGCCCTGGAGGAGGTCATGGTCGACTTCGTGGAGGGGAGGAGCAACGTGCTGCTCTGCACCACCATCATCGAAAACGGCCTCGACATTCCCCGGGCGAACACCATCATCGTCAACCGGGCCGATTGCTTCGGTCTCTCCCAGCTCTACCAGCTCCGGGGGCGGGTGGGGCGTTCCCGGCAGCGCGCCTATGCCTACCTGCTCATCCCCGGGGAGGCGACCCTCACCCGGGATGCCCGGGAGAGGCTCCGGGTGCTGCAGGAGCTCTCGGAGCTCGGGGCAGGATTCCGCATCGCCAGCCACGACCTCGAGCTGCGGGGGGCCGGTGACCTGCTGGGCGCCAGGCAGTCGGGGCAGATCACCGCCGTCGGCTTCGAGATGTACACCGAACTGCTCGAGCAGACCATGGCGGAGCTCAAGGGGCTCGAGCGGGAGCAGAAAATCGATCCCGAGCTGCGCCTGGGGATCTCGGCCTTTTTCCCCGAGGCCTACATTCCCGACCCCAACCAGCGCCTGGTAGCCTACCAGAAACTGGCCGCCGCCGAGGAGGAGGAGAGCATCTACGAAACCGCCGACGAGCTGCGGGACCGCTACGGTGAAATCCCCCCGCCGGGGGTTCTGCTTCTCGAGGTGATGAAGCTGAGGGTGGTGATGAAGCGGCTCAAGGTGGAGCTGGCCGAATACGACGGGCGGCAGTTGACCTTCGGGTTCCACGGGACGACGCCGGTTCCCCCGGAAAAAATCCTCGCCCTCCTCAAGGAGGATCCGGCCAGACACCGCTTCACCCCCGATTATCGCCTGACGGTCCAGGTCGGTCGTCTGCAGGCGCCGGAGGTGCTCCCGACGGCCAGAAAAGCATTGCAAGGCCTTCTTTAACTGTGCTAGCGTGTAGCGTTTCCGGGCCGGAAGCCCGCTTGCAGAGCGGCCGAAACGGCCCCAGGGGAGAGGATTTGATGAGGGTTTCGACCACCGGAATACTGCTGCTTCTCGGAGTGCTCTTCGCCGGGGGGCCCGCGGCCTGCGAGAAGCAGCCGCGGGACGAATCCCCCGTGCTGCTGCGCGTCAACGGCAGGGTGGTCACCATGGAGCAGTTCCAGCGCTCCTTCGAACGGAGCCTCCCGGCGGACCAGGATCTCTCCGCCGAGGAGAAGCGCGACCTGGAACGCTCCTACCTGCGCCAGGTTCTCGACCGGGAGCTGGCCCTCGCCGAGGCCGAACGCCTCGGGCTCAGCGTGACCCAGGGGGAGGTCGAGGAAATGATGGCCGAGTACCGCCACGACTACCCCGACAAGGCCTTCGACCAGATGCTCCGCGACCAGGGGATCGACGAGGTCCAGTGGCGCCGCGAGCTCAAGGAACGGTTGCTGATGGAGAAGGTGATCCGGCAGGAGGTTTACACCGGCATCACCGTCGACGAGGAGGAGACGGCCGACTACTACCGGGAGCACCGGAGCGACTTCGACCGTCCCGAGCAGGTCCGGGCGCGGCAGATCGTGGTGGCCACCGAGGCCGAAGGCCAGCGCGTCCTCGGCCTTCTGCGCCAGGGGGAGCCCTTCGCTGAGATGGCCCGACGCCACTCCCTTTCTCCCGACAGCGAGCAGGGGGGGGATCTCGGTTTCTTTGCCCGGGGGCAGATGCCCCAGGAGTTCGACACCGTCGTCTTTTCCCTGCCCGTGGGTCGCCTCAGCGATCTGGTGCGCAGCGAATACGGCTTCCACATCTTCCTCGTCGAGGAGCGTCGAACGGCCCAGCGCCTCAGCCTCGAGCAGGTCAAGGAGGAGGTCGTGGAGAGGCTGCGCAACGAGAAGGAGGAGCTGGCCTACCAGGAGTGGCTCCAGATGCTCGGCGGCCGGGCCAATCTCGAGGTCAACTGGTCTCTCATGTAACAGCCGCCCCCAAGGCGGATTAACCGCGGGTCATCCCCGCAGGTTCCCTCCCATGCGCAAAGCACTCATTCTGGCGGCTCTTCTTCTCTCCATGGGGAGCACACAGGCCGGCGGCGAAACCATCAACCGCATCGCGGCCGTCGTCAACGACGACGTCATCACCACCCATGAGCTCGACAATGCGGTGGCCGTCATCCGGGCCGAACTGCCCCGCAAGGGGGAGGGGATGACGACGGCCGAGCGTCGGGAGCTCGACAGGCGGGTTCTCGAGAACCTGATCGAGGAGCTCCTCCTTCGTCAGCGGGGAGCCCAGCTGGGGCTCTCCGTCAGCGACGAAGAGGTCGAATCGGCCCTCAAGGACGTGCAGCGGCAGAACCAGGTGACCCGTCCCCAGCTCGAAGAGGCCCTGAAGAGTCAGGGAATCCCCTTCGACAGGTACCGGGAGGACCTTCGCTCCCAGATCCTGCGCTACAAGGTCCTCGGCCGGGAGGTGCAGGGGAAGACCGAGGTCACCAGCCATGAGATCCGGGACTTTTTCCGGGAGCATATCGACGACTACCGC
>JBFHXN010000276.1:0-4264 GCA_041598955.1 Desulfuromonadales bacterium
GTTCCCTCTTGGGGTCGGACCAGGTGTGCGTCAGGACCCGAGCGGGACAGGCACCATTTGATGCTTTTCCGAGGAACGTTTGCCTTCCTCAGTGTCTCTGTGCCTCTGTGGCAGAAGGAACCATGACCCTCGCCATCGTCGCCATTACCGACGGCGGAGCCGAACTGGCCCGCCGTCTGGGCCGGAGCCGACCCGGGGCCGCCGTCCATCTTCCGGAGCGGCTGCGGGCCGAGGACGGCTGCCACTACTTCGCCGAGCCCCTGGAGCGGCTGTTGCCCGCCCTCTTCGGGCAGGGGTCGCAGCTGGTCTGCATCATGGCGACGGGGATCGTCGTGCGCCTCCTCGCCCCCCACCTCAAGGGGAAGGACCGCGACCCGGCGGTGGTGGTTCTCGACGAGGGGGGGCGTTTTGCCATCAGCCTGCTCTCCGGCCATCTCGGCGGGGCCAACGCCCTGGCCCGGGAACTCGCTCTTCTGACCGGAGGCCAGGCGGTGATCACCACCGCCACCGACGTCCGGGGACTTCCGGCCTGGGACGAGGCGGCGCGGGAGGCGGGCCTGGCGGTGGAGCCTTTGGCGGGGATCCGGACTCTCAACGCCCTGCTGCTGCGGGGAGAGCCCATCGTCCTGGTCGATCGCGAGGGGAGGGTGGCCGAGCGCTTTGCCGGGGTGCCCGGGGTCCGCCGGGTGGCCAACTTCGCCGAGGCGATCCTGGCCGGCGCCGCGGGGCGGGTCTTCGTCACCCACCGCTTCATTCCCGACCTGGAGCGGCAGGAGGGTCTGCTGATCCTCCGCCCCAGGGATCTGGTCGTCGGCATCGGCTGCAATCGCGGCACCTCGGCCGAGGAAATCGGCGAGGCGGTGAAGGCGGCCCTCCACCAGGCCTTTCTCTCCCCCCGGAGCATCGCCCGCCTGGCCACTGTCGTCGACAAGCGGGACGAGGCCGGTCTCACGGCCTACGGAGCCTCCTGCGGAGTGCCCGTCGAATACCACGAGGCCACAGCCCTGAACACCGTGGTCGCCCCCAGCCCCCCCTCGGCGCATGCCCTGCGGGCGGTGGGGGCCCGGGGTGTCTGCGAGCCGGCGGCGATGCTGTCGGCCGGAGGGGGGGGGCGGCTGCTGGTGGCCAAGAAGGCCCTCGGCAACGTCACCGTGGCCGTGGCTGAGATGGCCGGCGCCGGCGGGGATGAGGACTAGGGGAGGCTTTACCGAATGCCAGGCAAACTCACCATCGTCGGGCTCGGTCCCGGCGGCGTCGAACATCTGACCCCCGCAGCACGGGTGGCCCTCGAAGCTTCCGGGGTCGTGGTCGGCTACAGGACCTATCTCGACCTGATTCCGGAGCTCCTTGTCGGCCGGGAGGTGGTCTCCTCGGGGATGCGCCAGGAGGTCGAGCGCTGCCGGGAAGCTCTTGAGCGGGCCCGGGCCGGGGCCTCCGTCGCCCTGGTTTCCTCGGGGGATCCCGGCATCTACGGCATGGCGGGGCTCGCCCTGGAGCTTCTGGACGGCGAAGAGCTCGACGTGGAGATCGTCCCGGGAGTCTCGGCCGTCCAGGCGGCAGCGGCTCGGCTCGGCGCTCCCCTGATGCACGATTTCGCCGTCGTCTCCCTCTCCGATCTGCTCACCCCCTGGGAACTCATCCGCAGGCGGTTGCGGGCGGCGGCCGAGGCCGATTTCGTGGTCGCCCTCTACAATCCCAAGAGTCATGGGCGCACCACCCAACTCGCCGAGGCCCGGGAGATTCTCCTGGCCCACCGACCCCCCTCGACCCCCGTGGGGATCGTGCGCAACGCCTGCCGGCCCGGGGAGACGGTCACCGTCACCGACCTCGGCACCCTCCTCGATCATCCCGTCGACATGCTCTCGGTGGTCATCGTCGGAAACGCCTCCACCACGGTCGATTCGGCCGGGCGGATGGTGACTCCGCGCGGATACGAGGTCCAAGGGACAAGGAAAAAGGTAAAAGGTGAAAACCCGGGCCTTTCTCCTTGTACCTTGAACCTTTCCCCTGCGCCCGCCAGGGCGCTCTTTATCGGAGGGACGGGGTCCGACGTGGGCAAGAGCGTGGTTGTCGCCGGGCTCTGCCGGGTACTGAAGCGCCGCGGGGTTTCCGTGGCCCCCTTCAAGGCCCAGAACATGGCCCTCAACTCGGCCGTGACCCCCCAGGGAGGGGAGATCGGCCGGGCCCAGGCTCTGCAGGCCGCCGCCTGCGGCCTCGAGCCCCACACGGACATGAACCCCGTCCTGCTCAAGCCCAACTCGGAGACCGGCTCCCAGGTCATCGTGCAGGGAAGGGTCGTGGGGAACATGTCTGTCTCCGAATACCACGCCTACAAGGGGATCGCCTTCGAGCGGGTGCGGGAGAGCTTCGCCAGGCTCTCCGCCGCCCACGAGGTGGTGGTCCTCGAGGGGGCGGGGAGCATCGCCGAGATCAACCTCGCCCCCCACGACATCACCAACCTGCGGGCCGCCGCCATGGCCGGAGCCCCCGCCCTGCTGGTGGCCGACATCGACCGCGGGGGGGTCTTCGCCGCCATCGTCGGCACCCTGGAGCTGCTGCCGGCGGCGGACCGCGCGCGGGTGGCCGGGGTGGTCATCAACCGCTTCCGGGGGGACCCGTCGCTGCTCGTCCCCGGCATCGCCGAAATCGAGGCCCGCACCGGGGTTCCCGTCCTCGGCGTGGTCCCCTGGATCGACCTGCGCCTCCCCGAGGAGGACTCGGTGGCCCTTTCCCGCAAGGGGCGCCGGGGGTCGCCGGGGGAACTGCGGATCGGCGTGGTGCGCCTGCCGCGCATCTCCAACTTCACCGATTTCGATCCCCTGGAGCGGGAAGCCGGCGTGGCCCTCTCCTACCTCGGCGATCCGTCCGAGGTGGCCGGGCTCGACCTGCTGATCCTCCCCGGGACCAAGAACACCCTTTCGGACCTCGCCTTTCTCCACGAGGGGGAATGGACCGGGGCCATCCGGGCCTACCACGGCGCGGGGGGGAGGGTGGCGGGGATCTGCGGCGGTTTCCAGATGCTCGGTCGTCTTGTGCTCGACCCCCGGGGGATGGAGTCGGCCCTGGAGTCGGTCCCCGGCCTGGGGCTTCTCGATGTCGAAACGGAGCTGCTGCCGGAGAAGACCACCCACCAGGCCTCGGGGGATTTTCTGCCGGCGGCCGCCGCGGCGGGGTTCACCCCCGGAGGCCCGATCTCGGGCTACGAGATCCACCTGGGGGAGACGCGCCTCGGGCCCGGCGTCCTCCCTCTGCTGCGCCTGACCAGCCGTTCGGGGGGGGAGGTCGAGATCCAGGACGGGGCCATCTCTTCCGACGGCCGGGTCTGGGGGAGCTACCTCCACGGCCTCTTCGACGATGCGCCGGTGCGGGCCGCCCTGCTGTCGTCCCTTCGCAGGAGCAAGGGGCTTGCGGAGGTCGAGCCAGGCGAGCCCGGCTCCCTGGAGCGGGAGCTCGACCGGCTGGCCGACCACCTCGAGCGCCACCTCGACCTGCCGAAAATCCTGGGGCTTCTCGATCTTTCGGAAGAGGGGGAATCATGATCGACTGGCTCGTCCTGGCCGCCTTCGGGCTCGACCTGCTCTTCGGGGATCCCCGGGGGCTTCCCCACCCCGTGGTCTTCATCGGGCGCCTGGTGCGCCGCCTCGAGCTCCCCCTGGCGGGGCTTCTCGACCACCGCCGCCTGGCCGGGGTCCTGCTCACCCTCGCCACCCTCGGCATCACCGGCTTCGTCGCCTTCGGGACCCTCTCCCTGGCCAAGGTCATCCACCCCGTCGTCGGCTGGCTCGCCTCCCTCTGGCTCGCCTGGACCACCCTCGCCCTGCGCTCCCTCCACAAGGAGAGCGCCGAAGTGGCCAACCTGGTGGAGGCGGGGCACCTGGAGGAGGCCCGGCGGGCCCTCTCCCTCATCGTGGGGCGGCAGACCTCCCAACTCGACGAGGAGGGGATCCTGCGGGCCTGCATCGAGACGGTGGCCGAGAACACCTCCGACGGGGTCATCGGCCCCCTCTTCTACCTCTTTCTCGGCGGCCCGATCCTCGCCATCCTCTACAAGGCGGCGAGCACCCTCGACTCGATGGTCGGCTACCTCAGCGAGCAGTACCGGGAGCTGGGGTGGGCCTCTGCGCGGCTCGACGACCTGCTCAACCTCATTCCCGCCCGGCTGACGGCCCTGCTCATGGCGCTGGCCTCCTTCCCCCTGGGGCTCAACGGCTTCGCCGCCCTGAAGATCGTCTGGCGCGACGCCCGCAGGCACTCGAGCCCCAAC
>JBFHXN010000277.1:0-4251 GCA_041598955.1 Desulfuromonadales bacterium
CCCCTGGAAGCGGACTTCGATCCCGCCCCGGCCGCCGACTTTGGAGGATTCATCGGATCCTTTCAGTACCTCAGGCCCTCCTTCTACGAAACCCTCTAAGGGGGGGCGATATCCCCCGACCGGCCGCGGGGCGGCCCCGGGGACGGCACTCAACCACGGGAGGCAGTCATGACCTACGGTGAAGACCGGACCTACAAAAAAGTAGAGGTGATCGGAGTATCCAAGAAGGGGATCGAGGATGCCATTGCGGTGGCACTTCGAAAGGCCCACAAGAGCCTGGAGAAGCTCTCATGGTTCGAGGTGGAGGAGGTTCATGGCCACGTCGGAGAGGACGGGAAGGTGAGCGAATACCAGGTTCTTCTGAAGGTGGCCTTCCAGCTCAAATAGGGGGCGCAGGCCAAGGTAACGGGGGGGAAGTCAGCCGAAGAAGAGTTTGAGAGCAAGGATGAAAATGGTGAGGGACACGACTTTTTTGATCCAGTCGTGTCCCTTTTTTACGGCCATGCGGGAGGCGATCCATCCGCCGGCCGAGTTGCCGGCGGCCAGGATCAGCCCCAGGGTCCAGTCGATCTGCCCGTGGGCGGCGAAGACCCAGAGGGCCGGGAGGGTGAAGAGAAAGACGACCAGGATCTTCACCGCGTTGGTGCGTACCAGGTCGAGGCCGTGGATCATCAGGGCCGGAATGATCAGAAAGCCCACCCCGGCCTGGAGAAATCCGCCGTAGATGCCGATGAGAAAGAAGGAGCCGAGCAGGATCGCCGTGTGCCCGCGGGTGAGAAGGATCTCGCTCACCCGCCGGTTGCGGGTGGGGTCGACCATGGTGAAGATCATGATCCCCACCATGAGCAGCGCCAGCAGCTTCCTGAAGAGGGCCTCGTCGATTTCCACGGCCCAGAGGGCGCCCAGGTAGCTTCCGATCAGGGCGGGGGCGGCGCAGAGAAGGGAAAGTTTGAGGGGGAAGACCCCCTGGCGGCGGAAGGACTGGATGGCGAAGATGTTCTGGCAGAGCACCCCGATGCGGTTGGTGCCGTTGGCCACCGCGGCCGGCAGCCCGAGAAAGATGAGAAGGGGCAGGGTCAGAAAGGAGCCCCCTCCAGCCAGGATGTTGAGAAAGCCCGAGATGAGCCCGACCCCGAGCAGGGCCAGGGCCTGGAGGTAGAAGTGGTCCATCATTCTCTTTCATCCCCGAGCAGGGAGCGGATGACCTCCCCCGCCATGGTCAGGCCGAAGAGGGGGGGGATGTAGGAGGAACTCCCGAGAGTGACCCTGGGTCGGGCCGGGGGGGGCTTGCCCGGGAGCAGGACCGGGGGCTCCGGGGCGTCGACGCTCCCCCCGAGGGGCCGGAACTCTTCGGTGGAATAGACCACCTTGACATCGGAGGAGATGCCCCTCCGGCGGAGCTCCTTTCGGATGATGCGGGCCAGGCGGCATTTCTGGGTGTGAAAGAGGTCGGCGACGCGGACCTGGGTGGGGTCGAGCTTGTTGGCGGCGCCCATGGAGGAGATCACGGGCAGCCCCCGCTCCCGGCAGGCCTGGATCAGCTGGATCTTGGAGGTGATGTTGTCGATGCAGTCGAGGACGTAGTCGTAGCCCCTCCCCAGAAGGTCCTCGCTTTCCGCTGCTTCGTAGAAAACCTGGAGGGGTTCCACCACAAGGGCCGGGTTGATGGCCCGGCAGCGCTCCGCCATGACCTTGACCTTGGGCTGGCCGATGGTCCCTTCCAGGGCGTGAATCTGGCGGTTGAGGTTGCTCGGGGCCACGACGTCGAAATCGACGAGGGTGAGGCGCCCCACCCCACCGCGGGTCAGGGCCTCGACGGCGTAGCTGCCGACCCCACCGATGCCGAAGACGGCCACGGACTTCCCGTCGAGGGCGGCCAGGCCCTCCTTGCCGATGAGCAGTTCAAGGCGGGTGAAACGATGCTGCGACATGGGCGGAATCCAGGAGTCAGAAGTCGGGAGAGGGACTGGCTCCCGTCAGGGTGCCTGTCCCGCGGAGCCGGCGTCGGGAGTCAGACCAAGAACCCTCTTGGCGTTGGCGGTGGTGATGCGGGCTGTCGTTTCCCGATCCCAACCCCTGATCTCTCCGACCTTGTCGGCGACCAGGGAGAGCCAGGCCGGCCGGTTGTCTTCGCCGCGGTGGGGGTGAGGAGCCAGATCCGGGGCGTCGGTTTCGAGAACGATCCACTCGGGGGGCAGGGCTGCGAGAACCTCGGGGGCTCGTCGGGAACCCGGCCAGGTCAGGGTTCCGCCGAAGCCGATGGCGAAGCCGAGGCGGGTCGCCTCCAGGGCGCTTTCGGGGCTTCCGGAAAAGGCGTGGAGGATGCCTCCCGCCCGGTCGGCTCCCTCCTCGCGCAGGAGGGTCAACAGCCGCCCGATGGCCTTCCTGCAATGGACGAGGACCGGTTTGCCCGCCGACACCGCCAGCCGAAGCTGCCCCCTCAGGGCCTCTTCCTGAACCGCCGGGGGCGGATCGGAGAGGAGCAGGTCGAGGCCGATCTCGCCGACCGCCGCCTCCTCCCGCTCTTCGAGCAGTTCGGCCAGGGCCGTCGCGGTCGCCTCTCCCCACTGGCGCGCGGCCAGGGGGTGAAGCCCCGGCGCCGCCCAGACACCCCGGTGGGAGCGGGCCAGTTCGAGCAGGTCCGGCCAGCCCTCCCGGCGGACCCCCGGGACCAGGAACAGCTCCACCCCAGCCTTCCGGGCCTCTGCCAGTTTGCCTTGCAGGGAGGCCTGGTCCAGCGCGTCGAGGTGGACATGGGTGTCGAAGAGGCCTGGGGCAGCATCCATGGAGCGACATGCTAGCACAGGCGCCCCGGCGCAGGAAAGTGCCGGGGGGACAATGCCTTGCACCGAGGGCCATTCTGTGCTAAGAGCAGGGGCTATCTCCTTATCTTGACTGCTTTTTTCTCGGAGGCGTTATGGGGCGGTTCGGCATTCCCCGGATCAGTTACCTGAAGAAGGTCTTTTTTTTCACCCACCTCATGGGGCTGGGGGCCGGGGCCCTCATTCCCATGGCGGCCTCTCCGCTGATAGGCCCCCCCGCCGGTCGGCCCTCCTTCGTGTTTCTTTGCCTGGGGGTCGGCTTCGGAGTGGGCGCCGCCTCCTTTCTCTTCGTCCGGGGGACCCTGAAGAGGCAACTCGATCTCCAGATGTCTCTCCTCCGGCCCTTGACGGGGCGGGAGACAGCTGCCCGGGCCGAAACCGTCGAGGGGATGGTGGAGGAGGTGGAAGTGGCCGTGGCCAAGGTCGAGGACCTGGTCAAGACCATCCTGGTCACGGTGGATCAGCTCCTGCCCCATCACGCCAAGCTCACCCAGGGGGCGAACTATCTGGCAGAGCGGGCCCGGGTGGGGCTTGCGGCCGCCACCGAATTCCGGGAGGTCGTGGCCGGCATGGAGGCGAAATTCCGGGAGGTCATGTCCAAGATGGCTCTTCTGGCCGACCGGACCCAGGACGAGGCGGCCCTTTCCCGGCAGCTCTCGGCCTCTCTCGAGGAGATGGCCGGAGCCATGGACCACTCCACCAGTAAGTTTCTCGAGACGACCTCGGCGGTGGAGGAGATGGCGGCCAGCGTCCGGGAGGTGGCGGCCCAGGCGGGCGAGGTGGGGCGCTCGGTGGAGGGGGCCGCCCATGACCTCGACACCATTGGCGAGGCCCTGGAAAAGATGCGCAAGGGGGCCGAGGCCGGGAGCAAGGCCTCCGGTGCCGTGCGGGAGGATGCCGAGCGGGGTCTGACCGTGGTGAAGAGCTCCATGGCAGAGATGGAGCGCATCGAGACGGAGAGCCGCAAGGCGTCCCAGGCCATGGAGAGGCTCTCGCGGCAGACCGGGGAGGTGGAAACCATCGTCGCGGTGATCAAGGATCTGGTCTCGGATACGGAGCTGCTCGCCTTCAACGCGGCGATCATCGCCGCCCAGGCCGGGGAGGAGGGGAAGGGGTTCTCGGTGGTGGCCGACGAGATCCGGGATCTTGCAGACCGCACCGCGGCCAGCGCGGGGGACATCCACAAAATCATCCAGGCCATTGGCCACGAGACCCGGCAGGTGACGGGGGCCGTCGAGGCGACGGTCCGGCGCATTGTCGAGGGGCGCCGCATTTTCGAGTCGACGGGGGAGGCCCTGCGGAAAATTGTCGGCAGTTCGGGAGAGGCCGCCGAGGCCTCCCGGGAGATCGCCCGCCTGACCGAGAGGGAAGGGGGGCGGGCCCGGGGGCAGCTCGAGGAGGCGGGCCGCTCCCTGCGCGCCGTGCAGTC
>JBFHXN010000278.1:0-4245 GCA_041598955.1 Desulfuromonadales bacterium
CCGGAATCGCCCTTCGGGCCCCATCTCCATCAGGGCCTCGTAGCGCTGCACCCGGTTGCGGGTGAACAGGGCGGCCACCCCCAGGGTGCGGGCCTCGAGCACGGCCCGGTAGGTGCCGGGGCGCTCCGCCTCCCGGAAGTTTGTCTCTCCCTCGGCAAGGCGGTCAAACCAGAGAAAGGCGATGTCGTAGGTCAGGGTCTCCCCCACCAGGGTTCGCCAGGGAGCCGAAGCGGCCTGAAGATCGGGATGGGAGGCCCGGAGGGCCTCTGCGCCCGAGGCCGCCGACGCCGCAAGAGAACAGAAGAGAAGGGCCGCAAGGAGATGTTTCATGCTCATGGGGTGAGAACTCCGAGAGAGAGCGGGAAGATGCCGAAGAAGCAGAAATTCGCCAGGAGAACCGATGTCATGGAAGGCCGCGGAGGGGGGTGAGAACTGCTTCAGCCCTGGAGCGGGGGGAGACCGGCCCCGGCGCCGGGAATGATGATGGAGCCGCTGAGCAGCTTGGCCATCCCCTCGACGGGGATGGGACGGCAATAGAGAAAGCCCTGGATCTCGTCGCAACCGGCCGCGCGCAGAAACTCGAGCTGCTCGGAGGTTTCCACCCCTTCGGCGAGCACCGTCAGCCTCAGGCTGTGCCCCATGGCGATGATGGCCCTGACGATGGAGGCGTTGTTCTGGTCCTCGGGGATCTCCCGGATGAAGGACATGTCGATCTTCAGAGTGTCGACGGGGAAGCTCTTGAGATAGGAGAGGGAGGAGTAACCCGTCCCGAAGTCGTCGATGGCGATATGGATTCCCATCTCGCGCAGCCCCCCGAGAATCGCGATGCTGCGCTCCTCGTTCTTCATGACCGATTCCTCGGTGATCTCGAGCTCCAGCCAGCGCGGGTCGAGCCCCGTTTCGTCCAGAACGCCCTTGACGAAGGCCCGCACGTCCTGCTGTAGGAACTGGCGGCTCGGCATGTTGACCGCCATGCGCACCGGCGGCAGCCCCGCCTTTTGCCAGGCGGCGTTCTGCCGGCAGGAGGTGCGCAGGGTCCATTCGACCAGCCGGTCGATCATCCCCGTCTCCAGGGCCAGGGGGATGAAGTGGGCCGGGGAAACCAGCCCCTGCTCGGGGTGCTTCCAGCGGGCCAGGGCCTCCAGGGCGACGATCCTTCCCGACTCCAGATCGACCAGGGGCTGGTAGTAGAGAACGAACTCGTCCCGGTCGAAGGCGCGCCGCATGTCGCTCTCAAGGACAAGCCTCTCGAAGCCCATGGCGTTCATCGACTGGGTGTAGAACTGGTAGTTGTCCCGCCCCTGGCTCTTGGCGTGGTACATGGCCACCTCGGCGTTCTTCAGCAGGGTCTCCACCTCCTCGCCGTCGTGGGGGAAGATGCTGATGCCGATGCTGGCGGTCAGATAGACCTCCTGCCCTCCGGAAAGAACAAAGGGGAGGCTGAAAGCTTCCAGGAGGCGACGGGCCCCCTTGGCGGCATCCTGCACCCGGGCCAGATCGGTCAGGAGCACGCAGAACTCGTCCCCGCCCAACCGGGCCACGGTGGTCGAATCCCCCTCCTCGCCGGCCCGGGCCACCGTGTCGCTCTCCCGAAGGAACTCATGCAGACGGTCCCCCACGGCCTTGAGCAGGTAATCCCCTTCGCTGTGCCCGAGGGTCTCGTTGATGCGCTTGAAGCGGTCGAGATCGAGAAAGAGGGTTCCGACCAGCCCCTGGTGGCGCCGCACATGGCGCAGAGCCTGGCCGAGACGGTCCTTGAAGAGATGGCGGTTGGGAAGATCGGTCAGGCTGTCGAAATAGCCCAGGTGGACCAGCTGGTCCTCGGCGCGCTTGCGCTCGGTGATGTCGATCCCCGTGGCGATGACGTACTGAACGGAGCCGTCGGGGGAGGCCAGCACCGTGTTGGACCAGGCGATCAGCCGCCGCCGCCCCTCCCGGTCGAGCCAGTGGTTCTGGTATTCGTTGGGCTGCCCCCCCTCGAGAAGCTGCCCCCAGACCCCCAGGACCGCCTCGGCCTCCTCCGGAGGGAGGAAGAGATCCCAGATGCGCCGCCCCTCGACCTCCGCAAAGGAGTAACCCGTCGCCTTCTCGCAGGCGCGGTTGAACCGGACGATCCCTCCCTCCCGGTTCAGAACCAGCACCAGGGCGCCGGCCGTCTCGAGGATGGCGCTGACGAAATTGCGCTCGTCCTGAAGGTCCTGCTCCAGGTGCTTACGCTCGGTAATGTCCTGCACCGTGCCGGCCAGCCGGATGGGCTGCCCTTCCCCATCGGTGAAGACCTCGGCCTGGTGATGAACGGTCAGCAGCTCTCCGCCGGGGCTCAGAACCCGGTGGTCGAGGCTGAAGCCTCCCCGACCGGCCAGGGCCTCTTCCACCCCCGTTCGGACAAGGTCCGCATCTTCCTCGGGGATGGCGGCCAGAAGTCCTTCGAAGGCGGGACCTCCCTCAGAGGACTGGCGGCCGAAGAGACCGGTCACCTCCTCGGAGCAGACCACCCTTGCGGTGGACAGCTCCCACTCCCAGTGCCCCAGCCGCGCGATGCGCTGGGCCTGGGCGAGGCGGGTCTCGCTCGTCTTGAGGTCGCGGAAGGCCCGGCTTGCCCTCAGCAGGTAGCGCACATGGTGGCCCAGGGCCACCCAGTTGATGGGCTTGGCCACAAAATCGGTCGCCCCGAGATCGTAGGCCCGGTTGATGGACCCCTCGTCATCCAGGGCGGTCATCATCATGACCGACACCTGGTCCCCGCCGGGCATGCGGCGCAGGGCCTCGCAAACGGCGAAGCCGTCGAGCTCGGGCATGACCACGTCGAGCAGGACGATATCGGGGAGCCTCTTCTCCAGGTGGGCCAACGCATGGCGGCCGTCCTCCGCCTCGAGTACCGAGAAGCCCGCCTTTTCGAGGACCTCCCGGGACATGATGCGGATCATCCGCTCGTCGTCGACCACCAGGGCCAGTGGCTTTTGGTCACTCTCAGTCAAGGTCCTTCGCTTCCCTTCCCCCGCACAGACAGCCACCGCAGCAACATAGACCCCGAGATGTTATCACGGCGGGAAACCATGGTCCATCAAAAGCCATGCAATCCCCTTGCCGTTCTCCTCGGGGAAGGAGCCTTCATTGAGTTTTTATTTATTAAATCCATCAAGAACCTTGACATGGGACGCAAACGCCACTAACATCCGGATATTTAATATCATGGCTTTATGCCATGGACATTTGGGGAGTGAAAAAGACCATGGAATTCGACAAAATGCAGAACTACAACCGGGAGGCGGAGATTCTCAAGGTTCTCGGTCACCCGGTCCGGCTGAAGATCGTCGCCGGCCTCATGTCCCAATCCTGCAACGTCAAGAAGATCTGGGAATGCCTCGGCCTGCCTCAGGCCACCGTCTCCCAGCACCTCTCCCTGCTCAAGAACAAGGGGATCATCGAGGGGCATCGGGACGGGGTTGAGGTCTTCTACCAGGTCGTCTCTCCCGTCGCCCGGCGCATCGTCGGCTCGCTCTTCGAACCTGTCGTCTGCCAGTGACCCGCCTTGTTCTCGGACCTTCGCACGACCGGAGGGTCCGGAGCGGGCATCCCTGGGTATTCAGCAACGAAGTTCGTCGAATCGAAGGGGATCCCCAGCCCGGGGATGCCGTCGAGGTGCGTTCGGACCGGGGGGATTTCCTCGGGACCGCCTATTTCAACCCCCACTCCCTGATCATCGCCCGCATCCTCTCCCGCCAGCCCGAGTCGATCGACGAGGTCGACTTCTTCCGCCGCCGGTTCACCCAGGCCCTCGCCTACCGCCAATCCCTCTATCCCGACACCACCGCCCTGCGCCTCGTGCACGGCGAAGGGGACGGCCTCCCGGGGCTGGTTGTCGACCGCTACGGGGAGACCCTGTCAATCCAGCTCCTCACCCTGGGGATGGATCGCCGTCGCGACCTGATCCTCCAGGCCCTGGTGGAGCTTCTCTCTCCCGCCGCCGTGGTTGCCCGCAACGACGTGGCCGTGAGGGAACTCGAAGGCCTCGACCAGAAGGTGGAGGTTCTCGCCGGAAACCCGCCGGAGAGGGTGGTGGTCACGGAGAACGGCCTGGAGTTCGAGGTCGACGTCCTGGGGGGGCAGAAGACGGGTCATTTTCTCGACCAGAAGGAGAATCATCTCAGCCTGCGGGGGCGGGTCGAGGGTCGCAGGGTTCTCGACCTTTTCTGCTACTCGGGGAGTTGGGCCCTGCACGGAGCCCGTTTCGGCGCGGCGAGC
>JBFHXN010000279.1:0-4243 GCA_041598955.1 Desulfuromonadales bacterium
ATCCAAATGCCATTAAGTGAATTTGAAATCAAAAGGTGTGAAAAGTTGGTCGGGCAATATTTAGAAAAGCGCCGTCCTCCTGCGTACACCCGTAACGAATTGGATTTTGGTTTTCGCATCAAAGGTCAAAGTGTCGAACTATTCGAAATCCGACCTCATTGGAAAAAATCAGATGAAAAAATTGAGTCGGCAATTGCCAAAGCGACCTACGTGAAATTGACTGGGACTTGGAAAATCTATTGGCAGAGGGCAGACCTGAAATGGCATAGCTATAAACCCAATCCAGAGGTCAGAAATATTGAAGAGTTTCTCAAGGTTGTTGAGCTTGACAAGTATGGTTGTTTTTATGGTTAAGGCCCACACATAACAAGCCAATTAACGTGGACGTAAATTTCATAATCCTAAAACCTAAAAATACAAACAAGAAAATATTTTTAGAGACAGTTGTCGCCTGTCACAACCGGCCCGGTTGACGTAGCGCTAAAAAATTCATCTTAGCCCCTCTCGGGGTTTCCCTACTCCTTAGGCTTTGCTCCCTACGGTTTCCTCCCAGTTATCCCCGTTTTTCGCGTCTTTTAACCTCCTCCACCACCATTTTTTTCTGCCTGGCGGAAAGGCGCCGGTCGACCTGGAGGTTGTGGAGTTCACGGAGAGGAATGCTGGGGAGCCAGAGGGTGTACCAGACGGGGGGGGTCTTTTGATTCCTGAGGATCGCCAGGCGCAGGTGGGGGCGGCTTTTCCAGCGCTCGTGGCGGGCCACCATGGAAATGGTCTCGGCGGTGGCTCCGGAAGAGGCCAGGAACTGGAGGATGGAGACCTCCCGCAGCCGGGGGTTGTCGAGACAGGCGGCGACGGCCCGGGGTTCCCCCTCCTTGAGCAGGGCCTCGACCACGATGCTGCTCCCCCTTCGGGCCAGGGTGATCTTGTTGCCCAGGGGGACCGTGGGGAGGCGCTTGACGATCTGGCGCTCGGCCCCGAGCTTCTGGTCGGGGGTGGCCCAGGGGAGAAAGAGCAGGGCGACGAGTTCGAAGAGGTGAAGCCGGGGGAGCAGGGTCAGGTAAACGGGGGCGGGGGTGGCGGGGTTCTGCACCAGGGCCACGAGCAGCCGGTGGGAGAGCTCGATGCGCTGCTGGCGGTAGACCGTGCGGGGGATCTCCTCGGTGAGGTCGCGCCGCTTGAGAAGCACCAGCAGGTGCTCCTCGGAGAGGGCCGGGTTCTTGAAGGCGGCCCGCAGCACCTCCATGGAGGGGTCCTGCATGACCTGGTAGAGGTCTTCGGGGCCCGCCCGCAGGGCCCTCTGGAGGCGCCCCACCAGATCGGGGTCGAGCTTTCCCTGGTCTTCGGTGCGGTTCATGGGGCGATTATCGGCGCCGCCGCCGGCGGGGTCAAGGGCGGGACTTTTCCTGGCTGAAGTAGCGGCCGAGGAAGTCGGTCTTGAATTCCTTGAAGGCGCCCTCCTCGATGGCCTTGCGAGCCCCGGCCACCATGTTGAGGTAGAAGCGGATGTTGTGGATGGCCGAAAGGGTTGCCGAGAGGACCTCGTTGGCCCGGAAGAGGTGGTGGAGGTAGGCCCGGCTGAAGTTCTGGCAGCAGTAGCAGTCGCAGGCCGGGTCGACGGGGAAGAAGTCCCGCCGGTAGTTGCGGTTGGTCAGGCGGATCTTGCCGTGGCTGGTGAAGAGGGTGGCGCTGCGGGCGTAGCGGGTGGGGATGACGCAGTCGAACATGTCCATCCCCCGCTCGATGCTCTCCAGGATGTCCTCGGGCAGCCCGACCCCCATCAGGTAGCGGGGCTTGTCGGCGGGGAGGAAGGGGGCGGTGTAGTCGACCACCTTCTTCAGCAGCTCCAGCCCCTCGCCGACGCTGACCCCTCCGATGGCGTAGCCGGGGAAGTCAAGGGCGGTGAGCGCCTCGGCGCACTGGCGGCGCAGGTCGGGGTAGATCCCCCCCTGGACGATGCCGAAGAGGGCCTGGTCGGCGCGGCCGTGGTGCTTGAGACAGGACTCGGCCCAGCGCAGGGTCTTCTTGATCGATTTGGCGGCGTAGTCGTGGGTGGCCGGGAAGGGGATGCACTCGTCGAAGGCCATGATGATGTCGGCCCCGAGGGCGTTCTGAATCTCCATCGCCTCCTTGGGGCCGATGAAGATCTCCTGGTCGGTGACTTCATGGCGGAAGAAGACCCCCTCCTCGGTGATACGCTTCTTGGGGAGGGAGAAGACCTGGAATCCGCCGCTGTCGGTGAGAATCGGCCCGGGCCAGTTCATGAACTTGTGCAGGCCGCCGGCCTTCTGCACCAGGCTCTCGCCGGGCTGAAGGTGGAGGTGGTAGGTGTTGGAGAGGATGATCTGAGCGCCGGTCTCTCCGACCTGGGCCGGGGTCAGGGCCTTGAGGGCCCCGTGGGTGCCGACGGGCATGAAGATCGGTGTCTCGATGGTGCCATGGGGGGTTTCGAGGCGGCCCCGGCGGGCGGCGGTGCTGCGGTCGGTGGCGAGGTGGGTGAAGCGGAACATGGCGCCTTCTTTCAATGGGGTGACGGTTCGGGGGCAAACGTAGCAGAAAGGCCTTCGAAAAGCAACGGATCGCGGCTCCCATCGGCATCGGTCCCCAAGGAGCAAAGTATGGGATCCCTTCCCGCCAACCTGACCCGCCTGGAGTTCTGCCGGGTCGAGTTTGCCCTCGAATTTCAGGACGCCTTCACCCTCACCCGGGAGAAGGCCCTGCGCCTGCGCCGGGACCTGCTGCAGGCCGCCCGGGACCTGGCAGAGCTCACCGGGGAAGGGGAGGGGGGCTGGAGGGAGCTCTTCGACCCGGGGCTGCCCGCCGACTCCCTCCTCCAGCGCCGCCACCAGCGGCCCGGGCCGGGGTTCGTCCTCTCCCCCCCCTGCGAACCGGAGACCTCCCTGGAGGCTGGGGATGTCTTCCCCCTGCGGGCCCTTTTTCTCGGGCGCTCTGTCTCCCGTCTCGGTTTCTTCGCCCGCGTCCTCTCCCTTCTGGGGGAGCGGGGGTTCCACCGGGGGGAGGGGCCCTTCGAGCTGGCCGGGATCGAGGGAGAGGACGGCTCGGGCCGGCGCTCCCCCCTCTGGTTGCCGGGGGACGACCTCGAGGAGATCGCCCCGCCTCTTCTCGACGCGGCCTGGCTCCTTGCGGGACGAAGGGGAGAGGGGGGAGGCAGGTGCCTGCGCTTTCTCACCCCGGCCCGGGTCCTCTCCCGGGGCCGCCCCCTGTTCCGTCCCACCTTCAGGGACCTCTTCCCCTTTATCCTGCGCCGGGTCACCGGTCTCTGCGCCGCCCACTGCCAGGTGGAGCTCCTCGGCGATCCCGCCCCTCTTCTGGCGGCGGCCGCCGCCGTGGAGACCGCCGGGGGGAAGCTCGCCTGGGAGGACTGGCGCACCCTGGAAGGGGACGGGGGGGAGACGGAGCTCGGCGGGGTGGCCGGTTCCCTTGCTCTGCGGGGGGAGGCCCTCGAGGAGATCGCCTGGGTTCTGGAACTGGGGGCCCTGCTGCAGGTGGGCCGGGGAGCGGCCTACGGCGCCGGGTGCTATGTCCTGGAACCGCTGGAGGGGTGAAAGGGGCCGGGGCTCCCTTGCCTTTCCGGGATGCTTCTTTATACTTTAAAAACAATAATGATTCTAAGGAGGTGCTGCTATGTCCGATGCTTGGGATGAGCGCAAGAAGGCCCTGGAAAACCAGTACTTCTACAACCTGGAGAAGGAGCAGATCGAGAAGCTCAAGAAGGACGCTCGGGAGAAGGTGACCCGGGAGCTCTGTCGCAACCGCTGCCCCAAGTGCGGCGAAGCCATCCAGCCGATGGAGTTCCGAGGCGTTCCCCTCGACCGGTGCCCGGGGTGCAGCGGCATCTGGCTCGGACCCCGCGACCTGCAGATGCTCGCCGAGAAGGACCACCGCACCTGGTTCGACAAGTGGTTCAAGGAAGAGGAATAGGTGCCCCCCGAGGCCGGACCGATGAACAAGGGACTCTGGAAGCAGGCCGTCATTCTGCTGGTGCTGGTGGCGGCCTTCAATTACTTCTACGTCGCCTTCGCCCCCCGCCCCGGCGAGCTGACGGCGACCCTGAGCTACAGCCGCTTCAAGGCGGAGCTGGCGCGGGGGAACGTGCGCCAGGTCACCCTGCAGGGGAGCCTCCTGCGGGGGGAGTTTCGGGAGCCCGTCCTGCTGCTCCCCGAAGGGACGGCCCCCCCGCGGGGCGAGCCCGTCCCCTACAAGCTCTTCCAGACCACCCTCACCC